>JACQCN010000060.1 GCA_016201575.1 Candidatus Rokuibacteriota bacterium
ACCGACTTCCTGCTGATCCAGCCCCTGTACACCTTCGGCCTGATCGACAACCTCCGGGCCGCCGCCGCCCACGGCGTCAACGCCCAGAAGGCGGCGGTGGACAAGACGGCCACGGAGGTGGCGCTGAAGGTGCGCGAGGCCGAGCTCCACGCCCACCTGGGCGACCTGCACGAGCAGTTGCTCACGGCGGCGGACCGGGAGCAGACGCTGGTGGAGGGGGGCTTCGCGGCCGAGCAGGACCTGTTCAAGCTGAAGACCTTCCAGGGCGAGCTGGAGATCCGGAGTATGATGCGCAGCAGCCAGACCACGGAAACACCGGAGGACCGCCGATGACCCGTCACCGTCGCCCGCTCGCCATGGCCGCCGTCCTCGGGGCGATCCTCGTCGCCGGGACCGCGTTCGCGGGGCCGCCGACCGAGCAGCTCAAGTCCGAGATCGACCGCGTCGTAAAGACCCTCGATGACCCCAACCTGAAGGGCGACGCGAAGACGGTCGAGCGGCGGAGCCGCGTGCGGTTCATCGCCAACGACATCTTCGACTGGGCGGAGACCGCGAAGCGCTCGCTGGCCCGGCACTGGCAGCCGCTCAGCGACGGCCAGCGCGAGGAGTTCGTGAAGCTCTTCGGCGACCTCCTCGAGCGCTCCTACATCTCCAAGATCGAGCTGTACGGGGGCGAGAGGATCCTCTACGTCGGCGAGTCGATCGACGGCAACCAGGCCGCCGTGCGCACCAAGATCACCACCAAGCAGGGCACCGACGTGCCCATCGAGTACCGGATGATCCGGCGCGGCGACCGGTGGATGGTCTACGACGTCGTCATCGAGAGCGTGAGCCTGGTCAGCAACTACCGCACCCAGTTCAACAAGATCATCCAGACCTCCTCCTACCAGGAGCTCGTCAAGAAGATGAAGACCAAGCAGGAGGAGTTCCAGTACGAGGAGAGCACCAGGCAGAAGCGGACCTCGCAGCGGTAAACCTCGGAGGGGGGCTGCGCCCCCCTTCCGAACCTCCCCCCTCGGATTGCGCCGGCGGAGCCGGCGCTCGAGAGTCGGAGGGGGCCTGACGGCCCCCTCCGAGTCAGCGGTGGGAGAGGAAGCGGAAGAACTCGACCCCTTCCCGGAGGCGGCGCGCCATCATCTGGGGGCTCCGCAGCATCTCCGACACCAGCGCCGCGACCTTGCCCGGGCGGAAGTAGAAGCGCTTGTAGAAGGTCTCCACGGAGTCGAAGATCTCGGTGTGGGGCAGGTGCGCGTAGCTGAGCGCGCTGATCTGCACGCCGTGGTCGTTCACCAACTCCTTCCCGCCGTTCTGCAGCCAGCCGTTCTCCACGGCCTGCCGGTGCATGTGGGTCCCGGGGTACGGCGCCGCGATCGAGACCTGGATGGTGTGCGGGTTGATCTCGGCGGCGTACCGGATGGTCTCCTCGATCGTCTCCCGCGTCTCGCCGGGCAGCCCCAGGATGAAGGTACCGTGGATCGTGATGCCCAGCTCGCGGCAGTCCCGGGTGAACTTGCGGGCGATATCCAGCCGGATCCCCTTCTTGATGTTGTTGAGGATCTGCTGGTTCCCCGACTCGTAGCCCACCAGGAGGAGCCGGAGGCCGTTGTCGCGCATGACCTTCAGGGTCTCGTAGGGCACGTTCGCCTTGGCGTTGCAGGACCAGGTGACCCCGAGCGGGCCGAGCTTCCGGGCGATCGCCTCCGCCCGCGGCAGGTCGTCGGTGAACGTGTCGTCGTCGAAGAAGTACTCCTTCACCTGCGGGAAGTACTGCCGGGCGAGGGCGATCTCGTCGGCCACGTGCTCGGGGCTCCGCGTCCGGTAGCGGTGCCCGCCCACCGTCTGCGGCCACAGGCAGAAGGTGCACTTCGAGCGGCAGCCGCGGCCCGTGTAGAGGGACACGTAGGGGTGCAGCAGGTAGCCGATGAAGTAATCCTCGACCCGCAGGTCGCGCCGGTAGACGTCGACGACGAAGGGGAGGCGGTCCATGTCCTCCAGGATCGCGCGCTCCGGGTTGTGGGCGATCCGGCCCTCGGAGCGGTAGCTGAGCCCGTCGACGGCGGCCAGCGGGCGGCCCTCGGCCACCTCCCGGATGGTGAAGTCGAACTCGTTGCGGCCGACGAAGTCGATCGCCTCCGAGGACCGGAGCGCGGCCTCGGGCGCCACGGCCACGTGCGCGCCCACGAAGCCGATCACGAGGCGGGGGTTCATGTCCTTCAGGGCCTCGGCGACCTTGACGTCGGAGCGGAAGGACGGCGTGCTCGTGTGCAGCACGCAGAGCTCGTGCTCCTTGGCCACGGGGAGCACCTGCTCGAGCGTGATGTCGGCGGGCGGCGCGTCGATGAGCCGACTTCCCGCGACCAGGGCCGCGGGCTGCGCCAGCCACGTCGGGTACCAGAACGAGCGGATCTCGCGCTTCGCCTGGTAGCGTGCCCCCGCGCCCCCGTCGAATCCCTCGAAGGAAGGTGGATGCAGGAACAGCGTCTTCAGCATGAGTGGTGTCCCCCGTTCGCCCACAGGCGACCGTCAGAACTCACGGAAAACTTCCGCCCGCCCCACTGCACGGTCCGTCCCCAGAAGCTCACGGCCCAGACCCCGAAGCAGAGCGCCTCACGCACGGGCACGAGCCACGGGCGCGCCGGCTCCGTCACGCCCAGGCTCGCGCGGACGGCGTAGTGGACCGCCACGCGCGAGATGAGCGCGGCGCCCACCACGACCCCCGCCAGAGCATGAAGGGATGATACCAGCAGATAGACGACGGACAACACAAGTGAATAGGTCAGGAAAGACATGGCGTATCCGAGGGGCTGCGCGGTCCGCATGGTCCGCGCCCACCGGAGCTCGTGGCGGAAGAGGGCGGCGAGGTCCGGCTCCCACACGACGTCGTCGACCAGGTAGGAGGAGAGGGCGACGCGCAGCCCCCGCGCGTTCATGAGCGCGCCCAGCACGTAGTCGTCGGCGAGGTACGGCGCCAGCGCGGCGAAGCCCCCGATCGCCTCCAGCGCCTCCCGCCGCACGGCCATGGTGGCGCCGAAGCAGAAGCGGCCGGGCGCGAGGGCGCGCGCGACCAGCACCGACGGCAGGAACCACTCGTTGATGAACATCGCGCCGAGGACCGACCAGGGCCCGCCCGCGGCCCGGCCGCGATACAGGCACGTCACGACGCCGACCGCCGGGTCGGCCAGCGGGGCCAGCACCGTGGCGAGGTAGTCCCGCCCCACGCGCATGTCGCTGTCGGCGATCACGAGCCGGTCGTGCTTGGCCGATCCGTACATGTTGGCGAGGTTGCTGATCTTGAGGTTGGCGCCGATCACGCGGTCGCTGACGACGAGGGCCAGGTCGCGCTCCGGCAGGTCGCGCATGACCCGCTCGACGACGGGGATCGCGGGATCGCCGGCGTCGCGCACGCCGAAGACGACCTGGAACACTGGATAGTCCTGCTCGCAGAAGGAGCGGAGGTTCTCGTAGAGGCCGGGCTCCGCGCCGCGGAGCGGCTTGAGCACGGTGACGGGCGGGCCCGCCGCGGGCCGCTCGCGACGCCCGGCAAAGACGCGTATCCGGACGAGCGCGAACGCGGTGTACGCGAGAGCGGCGAGAGCGGCGAGCAGCAGCAAGAGGGAAACGACGGGAAAATGCCCGGCGAGCACCGACTTATGCTAGCGTTACCGACCATGCGTGTCCACGAGATTTTCGCGCTCGCGTTGCTCGCGTCGCTCCTTGCCCTGCCCTCGCCCGCCTCCGCGAACGGCGCGACGGCGACGGCGCCCGTCGTCCCGGCGGCGGCCCTGGCGCCGGCGGAGTCGAGCCCCGACGCCGTCCTCGCCGCCGTCCGCCAGGCCACGGCGAAGTACCTGGACATCGAGAAGGCGCTGGCGGACGGGTTCGTGCAGATCAGCGGGATGGAGGCGCGGCACGGCTTCCACTTCATGAACGTCAACGCCCAGATGCTGTCGGCCACGGCCGGCGTGTTCTCCTCGGGCCTGCAGCTCTCCTCCCCCCCGATGCTCATCTACGTGGGCACGAAGGAAGGCGGCTGGCAGCTCGCCGCCGCCGAGTACGCGCTGCCGACGAAGCCGGCCGAGAACCCCTTCCCCGGCGCCCAGTGGTTCGAGCACGAGCCGAGCTGCCATTACCGCGACTACCGCGAGCTCCCGAGCCCGGGCGCGGCGATCTGTCCCAAGCGCCATCCCGAGACGGGCTCCGAGTTCGTGCTCTTCCACCCGCGGCTCTGGATCGTGCACGTGTGGGCGTGGTACCCGAACCCGCTCGGCCTCTACGCCGCCGAGAATCCCTGGCTGGCGCCGTACGGGGGCGTCGTCCCCACGGGGCACGACCATGCCCGCGGCCGCAGCGGCACCGAGGTCGCCTACTCCGAGTTCAATCACCGCTCGTCCGGAATCTTCCTGCTCGTGATCGCCGCCCTCGTCTTCTGGCAGACGCTCCGGCGCCCGCGGGGAATCTGGCCCGGCGTCATCGCCGTGCTGTGGATCGCCTTCGGCATCTACCTCTTCGTGCGGAGCGACCCCGAGGCGTGGCCGTGGGGACCGCTCGGGCTGCTCGAGAGCCTGCGCGACACCGAGGTGCTCCAGCACAAGGTCCTGACCCTGATCCCGATCGTGATCGGGATCGCCGAGGCGCTCTACGGGTACGGGCTGGTGCGCGTCCGGCCGGGCCTCGGCTTCCTGTCGCTCCTCGCCCTCGGCGGCGGGATCGGCCTGTTCCTGCACTTCCACGGGGGACGGTTCCACCTCGACTGGATCTACGTCCAGCACGCCGCCATGGGCCTGACCGGCCTCGCCGCCGGCGTC
>JACQCN010000069.1 GCA_016201575.1 Candidatus Rokuibacteriota bacterium
CTTGCAGTATGGTCACCAGTGAGCGCGATAGATCAGGAGCACACCCCACCCGTCTCCGAACCCGGTGGGGAGTGTCAGGCGACCGTGCGCGACCGTGTCGAACGTGAGCGTCGGAAGCGGATCACCGCTGTCGAGAATCGAGCTGCCCTCTCTTGCCATCGTCGATTCCTCCCGGGCGCAGAGTTCCCCTGCCCGATGCCGTTGAGATGCGGACGCTCCCGCGTGAGATCCTTCCCGGGAAGCGAGACAGGCCAGCGAGTGCCGGCAGCGCGTCTATTCGGCAGCGGTCGTGACGGTCGTCCCCACAGTCTTCATCGCGTCGAGCGCCCGGGCCCCGTCGCCGGGCGCCCGATCGACCCTCGCGCCGATGAAGAGAAGTTGCGGGACGTCAGAGACAGGGGCCGTCGGCGGGGCGAGGGATCATCCCGCCCGCCCCGCCGCTCGGTTCCAGCTACTTCGGCTTGCAGGGATTCTTGGCGGCGCACGGGTTCTTCGCGGCGCACGGATTCTTGGCCGCGCAGGGGTTCTGGGCGGCGGCCACTTCCTTGACGGCCAGGACGCGCTGCCCACCCGGCGCGTTGTAGAGGTCGCCCTTGACGGTGATGACCCGCTCGAAGTGCTCCCGGATCAGCGCATTGGGGTCGACGAAGGGCTTGTCCGCCATGAGGGTGTAGAGGACGTTGGCCTTCTCGTCGAGAAGCGCCATGCGCACGCCCGCCTTGTCGCAGCCGATCGCGCACTCGCGGTGGCTCTCGCCCTTGAGGCCCATCGTCAGCCAGCAGACATTGTCGACGACGCGGCCGGTCACCGTGACCGGCTTGCCCTTGGCGGCCTCCGCCCACGCCCCCGTGACCGCGAGCACGACCAGGACCAGCGTGATCCCCACGATTCGACACCCGTTCTTCATTCGGCTCCTCCGTTCCTGCGTGATATGGCTCCTCGCCACCGATAGAACCCGCGGGCGAGCGCCTCTATTCCCGGGCCCACACGGGTGGTCCTCCTGACGCCCGCCGGCTCCGTTCCACGCCTGCCGAAACCCGCTTGCCGCGGGAAGCCGCACCCGGACGCTCTTCTCCTGGTCGCCGGCCGTCGAGGACGAGCTGGACCGCGGGATCGCCGGCTCGCGGATGTTCGTGCGGGGCGTGGCGTCGGCGCGGCTCAGGGCCTCCTCGGCGGGCGCGTGAGCCCGGCCGCGGGGCGTGACCCGCTGACCCTCCTCGCGCGGGCTCACCGTCACCGCCGGGCGACAGGGCCGGAATAAGACCGGCTGTCCGCCGGGTTCAAGGACCGGGAGGCGAGTCACGTGCGGAGGACTCTCCCCTTCGATGATCTAGCCGGACCGCCCGCCGCCCTGCTGGGAGCGCAGGTCGACCTCGACCTGGCTCAGAATCTCGAGCGCCCGATCCTCGAAGGGATCCGTGCCCGGATGGGCGCGCCGGTAGGTCGTCAGCGCGCGGTCCTTCGTGTCCTGCAGCCGCTCGATCTCTGGCTGGAAGGTCCGAAACGCCAGGTTGACGAACGCGACCAGCCGCGGATCGGCGCGATCCGCGCGGATCTGGAACTGGCGGACGTAGCGCTTCAGGCGCTCGGCGGGCTCGTAGGCGTCGCCGACGGCCCAGAGGTTGACGGTGAAGAGGGCCCGCGGCCAGCCCGAGGGGTCGATCGAGATGCCGACCAGGTGGGCGGTGTGATCCTCGAACAGGCGCACCGTGTGGAAGTGGCCTGCCTCGTGTGTGGCGCCTGGGTGGGCGTGGTAGTAGAACTGACTCCGCGTCGTCAGATCGAACACGCCGGCGTCGTCGGGGTAGATCGTCCAGGGTTCGAGCGGCCGATGACCGCGAACGAGCTCCACGACCGAGGTCCCCGCCCGATCGACATCCTCCAGAAGCTGGACCAGCTTGTGTCTCGCTCCCACCGCGCCCTCGAGACCGACCAGGGCCGCCCAGCCGCGACGGCCCTGGTTCGGTCGACGTCCACTGAACTACTTGGCCGCGCAGGGGTTCTTGGCGGCGCAGGGATTCTTCGCCGCACAGGGGTTCTTGGCGGCGCACGGGTTCTTCGCCGCGCAGGGGTTCTTGGCCGCGCACGGGTTCGCGGCCTTGACGGCGCAGGGATTTTTGGCCGCGCACGGATTGACGGCCGGGGTGGACTGACATCCCGTCACCATGAGTGCCGCCAGGGAGACTGTGCCGATCACGTGTCGAAGCATGGAGTCACCTCCTGTCCGGACGAGGATGTGAAGCCTGCCGATATAACAGCGGGGCCTACCCGTATATTCCCGGCGCGGGCGGGGAATTCGCCAGCGGGCATCCGGGTTTCTGGGATGAGGTGAGGATGATGGGTGTGCGAACGGTGGACTCGGCGGTCTCGGCGCGCCTCGCGGCGGTGCTGCTGGCGGCCTTCGTGCTGTCGGCGGGCCTGATGCTGGCCCTCTCGCTCAAGTGTCCGACCGACCTCCCCGCGTTTGCCTGCGACGTCCGGCCGACCGAGGCGACCTCCGTCGATGCCTCCAGCTGTTCTGGTGTTCCCCCGGAGGGAATCGGCGCCCGGCTCCTCGCATCACGGACGCGAATGACGGCGTGCTGAGTCCGCCGTCAGTCGACGGGAATAGCCGGGCGCGCTTCCGTGTTAGTGTCTCGCGGTGTTGGCACGAAGATGGGCCTCGATCGGGCGCGCGTTGCTGCTCCTGCTGCTCGTGCCGCTGGGCGGCCCGGTCGCGAGTGACACCCGGTCGGCGCCGGCGCCGGCCGAGCGCGAGTTCCTCGTCCGCCACTGGCGGCGGCCCATTCCCCCGCAGGGCGAGGCCCCGCCTCGCTTCTCGCCCATCGATGAGGTCGCTCGCGCCAGAGAGCTGTGGCACCTGTCATCCTGCGCAGCTCGCCGACTGGAAGACGTCGCGACACGCGGACGCGATGGGCCCTGGAGTGGCCGGCCAGCTCGTCGAGATGAGCCGTACCGATCCTGCCTCGGTCGCCGTGTGCCTCGAGTGTCATGCGCCGCTGGCCGAGCAGCAGCCCCTGACCACCGGGTCGAACGGCCTCGCGCCGAACCCCGCGTTCGACCCGGCGCTCCAGCGCTAGGGCCTCGTCTGCGCCGCCTGTCATGTGCGCCATCACCAGCGCTTCGGCCCGCCGCGGCCCGACGGCACGCTGGAGGGCGTGGCTCCGCGCCGGTCGCTCCCGCACAACGGAGTGACGCGCACCCCCGCGTTCCTCCGCTCGGAGTTCTGCGCGAGCTGTCACCAGTTCGGCGCCGACGGCTTCGCGCTCAACGGCAAGCTGCTCGAGAACACCTACGAGGAGTGGCGGGCAAGCCCGGCCGCCCGGGCCGGCCGACAATGCCAGGACTGCCACATGCCGGACCGCCGGCACCTCTGGCGCGGCATCCACGACCCCGACATGGTCAAGTCGGGCGTCGAGATCTCGCTCACCACCGATCGAGCCCGCTACCGGCCCGGGGAGGAGGTGCGGGCGAC
>JACQCN010000070.1 GCA_016201575.1 Candidatus Rokuibacteriota bacterium
CATCTGGACCTTTTTGAGCGCTGCCGGGCTTTTCAGCATCCTGCTAGACCAGCGGCCTCAGGCGGGCAGCCGGCGGCGCAGGACCTTGGCGAGCGCGGCGGGCTCGAAGCCGAGCTGGAGCAGCGCGACGCCCGTGTCGAAGTACTCTCGGTAGGCGGCGATCCGCCCGCCGTCCAGCTCGAAGACGCTCATGCCGCGGAAGCCGAGGCGCCGGCCCGCGCTCCGGGGCACCGCCGCGGTCACCGTGTAGCCGAAGCTCCACTCCGCGGCGGCGCGGTCGGGCCGCTCGACCACCGTGTCCATGGTCCACCGGTAGTCCGCGCCTTCGCGGAACATCCGCTCGAACATCGCCCGGAGCGCCGCGTGACCTCCGTGGGGCCCGTAGAACGTGTCGTGATAGGTCGCGCCCGGCGTGAAGCAGGCGACGAGCGCGTTCACGTCCCGCCGGTTGAAGGCCGCCTCGAACTCGCGCACGACGCTCACGGTGCCCTCCTCGCCGGATCAGTGTATCCTTCCGAGGGCGTCCGGCGCCCATCTCGCGACGAAGGAGGCAACCGTGGCGGACACCGTCGGCTTCATCGGCCTGGGCACGATGGGCATGCCCATGGCCACGAATCTTTCCAGGGCGGGCGTCCCGCTCGCCGTGTACGACGCGAGCGCGGCGGCCGCGCAGGCGGCGCGCGGGCTGGCGGGCGTGGACGTCGCGCCCTCGCCCAAGGCGGTGGCGGAGCGCGCGGCGGTCGTCTTCACGTGCCTGCCCAACGACGACATCGTGCGCGCGGTCTACCTGGGGCCGGACGGCGTGGCGGCCGGCGGCAAGGCCGGGCTCGTCACCTGCGACTGCTCGACGGTGAGCCCGGAGGCCACGCTCGACGTCCACCGGGCGCTCGCGGCCGGGGGCATCTCCCACATGGACACGCCGATGCTCGGCTCCCAGCCCCAGGCCGTCGCCGGCGAGATCTTCTTCATCGTCGG
Organism: Candidatus Rokuibacteriota bacterium; assembly: GCA_016201575.1. GTDB lineage: Bacteria > Methylomirabilota > Methylomirabilia > Rokubacteriales > CSP1-6 > AR9. The sequence continues at coordinate 976 of JACQCN010000070.1, forward strand.
GGGCGACGCCGCCAACATGACGAAGATCGAGGCCTATCTGAAGATCATGGGCAAGCTCCACATGTACGTGGGGCCGCCCGCCACCGGCAACCGCATCAAGCTCATGCACAATGGGCTGGCGGCGGTGATCTCGGTGGCGGTGGCGGAGGCGCTCGCCACGTGCGTGAAGGCCGGGGTGAGCACGGACACCTTCTACCAGGTCGTGTGCAAGGGCGGCGGGATGGCCTACGGCACCTACTGGGAGCGCCGGGCCAAGCGCGTCTGCAACGGCGAGTTCTCGCCGACCTTCATGCTCCAGCACATGCGCAAGGACGCGACCCTGGCGCTGAACCAGACGCGCGCCCTCGGGGTGCCGGCGCCGATGCTCGAGGAGACCAAGCAGACCTACGACGAGGCGATGGACAGCGGCTGGGCCACGCAGGACTTCTCGGCCGTCACCCACGTCATCGAGAAGCGGATCGGCCGGACGCTGTCGGGGAAGTAGCGGGGTTCGCGCCGCACGCGGGACCGCGCCGCCGGAGGGCGCGCACCAGGCGCTGGAGGATCAGGGTGCGGCGCGGGTGCGCGCCTCGAAGTCCTCGCGCCAGCGCCGCGGCAACGCCCGCACGCGGAGCGCGCGCCGGGCGCCCTCGACGTCCTCGGGGTCGAGGTAGCGCAGGCGGCTGGCCTCCCGCACCGTCAGGATCTCGGGCTCGCGCTCCACCCGCTCGATCGCGTCACCCGCCCGGACCGGGCCCTCCTCGAGCACGCGCAGGTAGAACCCGACGCGGCCGCTCCGCAGGAACTCGCGCGGGAACCACGGCAGGCCCATCTTGAGCGCGAGCTTGTAGCAGGGCGCGCGCGGCTGAGCGACCTGCAGGAGCGCGGCGCCCATGCGGTACACGTCGCCGACGTGCACGTCGGTCTCGACCATCCCCTCGACCGTGAGGTTCTCCCCGAACTGGCCGGCGGGGAACGGGGGACGCTTCAGGCGCTCCGCCCAGACTCCGTAGTGCTCGGCCGGGTAGGCGTAGACCGCCTTGTCGACCCCGCGGTTCTCGAGGTCCGCCTGGCCGTCGCCGTCGAGGTTCAGCGCGCGGACCTTTACGGGGCCCGCCACCGCCTGCTTGAAGATGCCGGTACGGACCACCCCATCCGGGGCGGGAACGTCCAGCGGCATCGACACGTTGACCGAGACCACCCGCATGAGCTTGAGACGCGCCCCGCCCCTCAATCGATGTACAGCTCCACGGTGTAGCCGTTGGGGCCTTGGACGGTCGTGACGCCCTGATCGCGCGACTCCAACGGGACGGCGATGATCTCACTCAGGTCCCAGAACGTCGAATCCCTCTTGTTCCGCCGCCGCGGCCTGCCGGTGGTCGAGCGTGACGAACTCGAGGGCTGCCCGCTCGTCCTCCGCGGCGACCAGCGCGGCGCCGATCTGAAGCGCGTCCGCCGCCCGCAGGGGATGCGCTTCCACCAGGCGCTCGGCGTGGCGGCGCACAGCGTCCACGGCGGTGACCTCCGACCAGCGCTCCCAGGCTGTCAGGACCTCCCGCCGCGCGGCCAGGAGCCGCCGCGAAGCAGGTGGCTCCTCGCGCCGCCGACGCGCCAGCGCCGAGAGCAATTCCACCCGCGTCAGCATCCATACGACGACGACCGGGTCGGCTCGCAGCCATCCTTCGACGCGGCCGGTTTCCCGCTCGGCGACGATCAGGGGAATCAGCGCCGAGGTGTCCCAGAATCTCACCACCCGCTCTCCCGCTCGCGGAGGAACTCCTTGAGCAGGCTCGTTCGCAGCTTCGGCGCCCGGCGGCGTCCGAGCCATTCGGGCGCTCCCCCGGTACCCCGGCGAATGAGTCCTCGCCGCTCGAGCCGCGCCAGGCGCGCGTCCGCGTCGGTGGCCTCCCGCGGGCGCTGCGCGACAGGGACGATATGAGCGACGGGCCGGTCCCGCTCGAGCACCAGCACGGTCCCGCCTCCTTTCACATAGTCGAGGTAGCGGGACAGGTTGTTCTTGAGCTCGGCGATCTTGGCCTTTTTCACCTGGCCATGTTAGCCAGCTTGCCGTCGGTCCGTCAACCCATCCCATCCTCTTCGAAAACCGGCAGCGTCGGCTCGGGGGATCCGGCACTTAGCACGGCTCCCCTTGCCGTTCACGTATCCTCGCTGTGAAAGCCCGCGCGTCCTTCGACAGCAACTCAAAGGCAGCAAGCCTACTCGATCGAGTTCAGCCAACCCGGCCTTGCGCGGCCCGCCATTGCGCGACGTTCCCCTCGATCTGCCGGGCGTGGACTTCCAGGTGCTCGGCGTAGAGGCGAAGCCAGTCCTCGCCGGTGTAGCGGCCGGACTCGGTGTGGCGCCCCGCCCGCGTCCACGCCGCCTCCGGCAGGCGGCGGATGAGCGCCGTCGTGTGCGCCCGGACCGCGTCCACGGTCGCCAGCGCCGTCTCCAGCGGGAGGCCGTGGTAGTCGAAGGTCGCCGCCCACTCCGCCTGCTGATAGCCGACGATGACGGGCTCCGTCTCCGCGACGAGATAGCGGATGCGGGCGTAGGCGTTCGTCTCCGCGTCGGCGCAATGGCACACGATCTCGTGGGCCGACCACTCCTTCGGTGCCGGCCGCCAGGTGAGCGCCGCCGCAGGCACTGTCGCCAGTGCGGCCCGGAGACGGGCAGGACCCTCGGCGTAGCGCTGGATCAACGCCTCGCGCTCGGCCCGCGCCAGCGCCATCACCGGCTCCCGGTCGCCGGCTTGGCGTGCGCCCCGATGAAGGCCTGCACCCGGCGCCAGGCGTCGGCGGAGGCGTCCGCGAACTGCGCCTGCTGGCGATCGAAGAAGCTGTGCGGCGCGCCGGGATACGTCACCGTCTCGCGCGTCACCCCGGCCCGGTCGAGCGCCGCGTCGAACTCGTGGATCGCGCTCTCCGGGATGCCCGGGTCGGCGCCGCCGTAGATCGCGAGCGCCGGGCACGCGAACCGCGAGACGGCGTCGATGGGCTTCGGGCGCTCGGGCAAGCGCGAGAGCCCGAGGGGCCAGCCGTAGAAGCCGATCACGCCCGCGTAGCCGAGACCGCTCGCCGCCTGGAGGAACGAGATGGCCCCGCCGAAGCAGAAGCCGACGGAGAACAGGGCGCGCACCCGCCCGCCCTCGGTGGAGCGCAGGAAGGCCGCCCCGGCGCTGATGTCGGCCTGGAGCGTCTCGGGCCGCGTCTGGCCGACGTGGGGCATGAAGTCGAATCCCTCGCCGCGCCCGTCGAGCCCGGCGGTGCGCGCGAAGTAGTCGATCGCCACGGCGTCGACGCCGACCTCCGCGAACCGCTCCGCCAGCTCCTTGTAGTACGTGTGCAGGCCGCGCACGTCCGGGAGCACGACCATGCCGGCGCCCGTGGGCCGCGCGGCGCGGGCCGCGTAGGCCGCGAAGCGCGTGCCGTCGGCGGAGGTGAGGACGAGGTCGCGGGCGTCGGTGGCGCCGCCCGCGATCGGCGGGATCGGCGGGCGCGAGTTCAGGTCGAAGCACATGGTGGCCTCCGTCGGCGGCTACTTCACCGCCGTCAGCATAATCTCCACGAGCCCCTCGGGCACGATCAGCCCGGTCCCGACCATCGTGCGCGCGGGGAGGTCTCCGGTGAACTCGCGGCTCCGGAGGTACACGAAGACCTTGGCGGCGTGCTCCAGGCGCGAGCCGGCGGCCCAGAGCGTGGCGGCCAGGTTGTCGAGCGCGCGCCGGGTCCGGGCCTTGATGACGCCCGACACCCCGCCCCGCTCGTCGGTGGCGACCGTGTCCGACACGTGTTTGAGCGGCCTGCGGGTCTTCAGCATCCGGCTAGAGGCAGGCTTCGAACAGGCCGGCCGCCCCCTGGCCGCCGCCGATGCACATCGTCACCACGCCCAGGCGCGCCTTCCGGCGCAGCATCTCGTTGGCGAGCGTGCCGACCATGCGCGAGCCGGTCATGCCGAACGGGTGGCCGATCGAGACCGAGCCGCCGTTGACGTTGAGCCGGTCGGGGTCGAGGCCGAGCCGGTCGCGGCAGTACACCACCTGGACGGCGAACGCCTCGTTCAGCTCCCAGAGGTCGATGTCCTTCACGGTGAGACCGTGCCGCCGGAGGAGCTTCGGCACCGCGAACACCGGGCCGATGCCCATCTCGTCGGGCTCGCAGCCGGCGATCGCGAAGCCCCGGAACACGAGCTTGGGCCGGACGCCGAGCGCCTCGGCGCGCTCGCGCGACATGAGCAGCGTGGCGGAGGCGCCGTCGGAGAGCTGGGAGGAGTTGCCCGCCGTCACCGTGCCCTGGCCGCTCTCCTTGTCGAAGTGGGGCGGCAGCGCGAGCAGGGCCTCCAGCGTCGTGTCGGGCCGGTTGCACTCGTCGCGGTCGACGTAGTAGCCCTCGCGCCCGGCGACCTCGCCGGTCTTCTTGTCGAGGATCCCGCGCGTCACCTGGAGCGGCGCCAGCTCTTCCTTGAAGAAGCCCTCTTGCTGGGCGCGGGCCGTCCGCTGCTGGCTCGAGAGCGCGTACCGGTCCTGGGCCTCGCGGCCGATCCCGTAGCGCTTGGCCACGACCTCGGCCGTCTCGCCCATCACCATGTAGATCCCGGGGTAGTGCTCCTTGACCCAGGGGTTCGGGCTGTTGTCGCGGGTCAGCATCGTGATGCTCTCGACCCCGCCGCCGATCGCCGCCTCCACGCCCTCCTGGACGATCAGGTGCGCGGCCATGGCGATGGCCTGGAGGCCGGACGAGCAGAAACGGTTGACGGTGGTCCCGGCCACCGAGGGCGGCAGCCCCGCGCGCAGGGCCGCCACCCGCGCCACGTTGTGGCCCTGGGACCCGTGGGGCTGGCCGCAGCCCAGGATCACGTCCTCGATCTCGCCCGGGTCGAGCTGCGGCGCCTTGCCGAGCACGTCGCGGATCGCGTGGGCGGCCAGGTCGTCGGGCCGCGTCAGGTTGAAGGACCCGCGGAACGACTTGGCGAGCGGCGTGCGCGAGCTGGCGACGACGACGGCCTCTCTCATGACGGTCTCCTCAGGCGGGCCGGGCCTTCGTCTGCACGTTCACCGTGGTCGCGACCGCGACCGTGCGGTAGAGCGGTCAGCGGGCCTTCCACGTCTCCACGAGCTGCTCCGCCTGCCCCTGGTCGACGCCGGCCAGATCGAACCGCACGTCGATGGTCTCGAACCGCGTCGGATCGGCGGGGCCCCGGATCCCCTCGATGGTGACGTCCATGCCGCGGAGGGGCACGCCGGTGTCGCGCGCGTGCTTCTCGATCAGCGTCACCCCGCAGGAGGAGATCCCGGCGAGGAACGCCTCCGCGGAGTTGAGGGCCTCGTTCGGCCCCGCCGACGAATCGAGCACGAAGTGATGCGTGCGCGCGCTGTTGAGCGCCCGCCCGACCACCCCGCTGCTGTAGGACCGCACCGTGTCGATCTTCGCGCCCTGGCTCATCGCCTGACCTCGCCTGGTGGTGATTGTCCGCGACGCGATCATCCGACCGCGTCCCGCGGGTGTCAAGCTGGGCGCCCGACGACGACGGCTGCGGTCATGAGGCGCCCGTTTTCTGCGCTTCGGCCGCGGCGAGCCGGCGCTCGAGGAACCGGCGTTCGGGCTCGGTGGCCACGAGCGAGAGCGCGCGCCGGTAGGCCTCCGCCGCCTCGGTCCATCGCCCGAGGCGCCGCAGGAGGTCGGCGCGCGCCGCCGGCAGCAGATGATACTCGCGCAGGTCCCCGCGCGCGTCGAGGGCGTCGAGGATCCGGAGCCCGGGCTCGGGGCCGTCCGCCATCGCGACCGCGGCCGCCCGGTTCAACTCCACCACCGGCGAGGGCCGGATCCGCGCCAGCACCCCGTAGAGGCCGGCGATCTGGCGCCAGTCGGTGTCCTCGGCGCGCGCCGCGCGGGCGTGCAGCGCGGCGATCGCGGCCTGAACGGCGTAGAAGCCGGGGCCGCCCGCGCGCAGCGCGTCCTCGACCAGCCCGATCCCCGCTCGGATCTGCGCCCGGTCCCAGAGCCGGCGGTCCTGCGCCTCCAGGAGCACGAGCTCGCCGTCCGGCCCCACCCGCGCCGCCCGCCGGGCGTCGTGCAGCAGCATCAGCGCGAGGAGGCCCCGCGCCTCCGGGCGGTCGGGCAGCTGCTCGCAGAGGAGGCGGCCGAGACGGATCGCCTCGACGCAGAGCTCGGGGCGGATCAGCGAGGTCCCCGCGGTGGCCGCGTAGCCCTCGTTGAACACGAGGTAGACGACGAGCAGGACGGCGTCGAGCCGCTCGGGCAGCAGGTCGTCCGGCGGCACGCGGTACGGGATACCGGCCTCGCGGATCTTCTGCTTGGCCCGCACCAGCCGCTGGGCCATGGTGGGCACGGGCACGAGGAAGGCCCGGGCGATCTCCTCGGTGGTGAGCCCGCAGAGCGCCCGCAGCGTGAGCGCGATCTGGACCTCGGGCGCGAGGGCGGGGTGACAGCAGGTGAAGATCAGGCGCAGCCGGTCGTCGGGCACGGCGCTGTCCGGCGGATCGAGCGGGATCGGAGCCTCCTCCAGCGCCGCCAGGGCCGCCAGCTCCTCGCGCCGGGCCGCGAACCGGGAGCGGCGGCGCAGGAGGTCGACGGCCTTGTGGCGCGCGGTCCCCACGAGCCAGGCGCGGGGGTTCGCGGGCGTGCCCCCGGCGGGCCACTGCGCGAGCGCCGCCGCGAAGGCCTCCTGCACCACCTCCTCGGCCAGGTCGAAGTCGCCGAGGAAGCGGATGAGCGTGGCCAGGATCCGGCCGGATTCCTCGCGGTAGACGCGCTCGATGCTCATGGGGCCGCCCGGGGGGAAGGATATCCCACCGGGCGGCCCCGAGCGCGGCGGTCAGTGCGCCATGATCGGCCGCACCTCGATCGAACCCGAGCGGGCGGACGGCACTCGCGCGGCTATCGAGATTGCCTCGTCCAGGTCCTTGGCCTCGATCA
>JACQCN010000001.1 GCA_016201575.1 Candidatus Rokuibacteriota bacterium
GACGGCGTGGACGCGGGCGACCTCCCGCGAGAAGAGCCCGCCGCGGATCGGGAAGTACTTCTTCAGGTTCTGGACGCGGAGGAGGGCCGGAGGCATGGCGCGTTAGTAGAGGAAGCAGGCGACCTTGTGGCCGGGCCGGACTTCCTTCAGGACGGGATCGCGCTCGAAGTGCGAGGGCTGGGCCAGCTCGCAGCGCGGCGCGAACCGGCAGCCGGGCTTCAGGTCGCCCCGCAGGGTCGGCACCGTGCCCGGGATCGTCTTCAGGCGCTGCCGCTGCGCCGCCGCGCGGTCGATACGCGGGATCGAGCGCAGCAGGCCCTGGGTGTAGGGGTGGAGCGGCTCCTTGAACAGGTCCAGCACGGAGGCCTCCTCGACGATCTGGGCGGCGTACATCACGACGACCCGCTGGGCCGTCTCCGCGATCACGCCCATGTCGTGGGTGATGAGCATGACCGCCATGTTGAGCTTCTCCTTCAGCTCCGCCAGGAGGTCGAGGATCTGGGCCTGGATGGTGACGTCGAGGGCGGTGGTCGGCTCGTCGGCGATCAGGAGCTTCGGGCTGCACGACAGGGCCATGGCGATCATCACGCGCTGGCGCATGCCGCCCGAGAGCTGGTGCGGGTACTCGCGCGCCCGGCGGTCGGGGTTCGGGATGTGCACGAGACGCAGCATCTCGATCGCCCGGCTCATCGCCTGGCGGCGGTTGAGCCCCTCGTGGAGCCGGAGGGCCTCGGCGATCTGCTCGCTCACGATGCGGCCGGGGGGCTGGGCGATCAGGCGCATGATGGACAGCGCCGTCACGCTCTTGCCGCAGCCCGACTCGCCGACCACGCCCAGCGTCTCGCCCCGGTCGATGTGGAAGTCGATGTCGTCGACGGCGCGGACCACGCCCTCGTCGGTGAAGAAGTGCGTCCGGAGCCCGCGGACCTCGAGGAGGCGCTCGGCCATCGCCCTACCAGGCCCGCGTGATTTCGGCGAACGCCGGCAACGCCCGCTCGATGTCGGCGTCGTCGACGTCCTTGTGGGTCACGCAGCGGATCGAGGCGGGGCCGATGGCGTGGATCTTGATCTTCCGGGCGGCGGCGCCGGCGACCAGTTCCGCGGCGCCGCCGGGACGGTCGACCGCGAAGATCACGATGTTGGTCTGGACGCGCGCCACGTCCACGCGGAGCTTCGGCAGCGCCGCCAGGCCCTCGGCCAGGCGGCGGGCGTCGGCGTGGTCCTCGGCGAGGCGGTCGACCATGTGCTCGAGCGCGACGATCCCCGCCGCCGCCAGCACGCCCACCTGGCGCATCCCGCCGCCGACCATCTTGCGGACGCGGCGGGCGCGGGCGATGAAGTCGCGCGTCCCGCACACGACCGAGCCCACGGGCGCGCCCAGCCCCTTCGACACGCAGAACGTCACCGAGTCGACGGGCGCCGCGAAGTCGCGCGCCGGGCGCCCGAGGGCCACCGCCGCGTTGAAGAGCCGCGCGCCGTCCAGGTGCACGGGCACGCCCGCCCGGTGGGCGACCGCGGCCACCGCCGCGATGTCCTCCGGCGTGCAGACGGCGCCGCCGTGGCGGTTGTGCGTGTTCTCGACGCAGACGAGACCCGTCACCGGGATGTGGACGTTGCTCGGCCGGATGGCGCCGGCCACCTGCTCGGGGGAGAGGAAGCCCCGCTCCGTCCGGATCGGATGCGTCTGCACGCCGCCGATCACCGCCGATCCCGCGACCTCGTAGTTGAAGATGTGCGAGTCGGCGTCGAGGACGATCTCCTGGCCGGGCCGCGTCTGGGACACGACGGAGACGAGGTTGCCCATCGTCCCCGAGGCGACGAAGAGGCCGGTCTCCTTGCCCAGGCGCGCGGCGGCCATCGCCTCCAGCCGCTGGACGGTCGGGTCCTCCTCCCACACGTCGTCGCCCACCTCCGCGCGCGCCATCGCCTCGCGCATGGCGGAGGTGGGGAGCGTCAGCGTGTCCGAGCGCAGGTCGACGACGTCGTGCGGCATATCACTCGGAGGGGGCCTCGACGGCCCCCTCCGATGCCTCCCCCACTGAGGTTGCGCCGGCGAAGCCGGCGCTCGAAGCGCGGCCAAAGAAGCTCGGACCCGGGGGTGCCGAGTTGATGGAGGCCCGCGGAGCGGGCGCACGCACGCCGCCCCGACACCTCGCACGCGACCGGATCGTAGCGGTGAAGCCGGTGCTCAAACGGGCCTCCACGATCCGGGCTAGGGGTTGCCTCGACATCATCGGCGGCTCCGAATCATCTCGTGGTGGTCGTGGCGGACAGGCGCTGGGCCGCGCGCTTGCCCCACTCGCTGTACGGGTACTCGGCCGAGAGCCGGCGCAGGAGCTGCACCGCCTCGTCGGTCCGTCCCTCCTTGAAGTTCACCTCGGCGAGGAGGAAGAGCGTCTCGGGGAGGACGAGCGCCCGCGGGTAGTTCTTCAGGATCCCGTCGAGCCGCTGGCGCGCCGCGCCCGGGTTGCCCAGGTTGTAGTAGTAGTTGGCGATGAAGAGCTCCTTCTGCGCCAGCCGCCCGCGGCAGATGTCGATCTTCGCCAGGGCGTCGGGCGCGTAGCGGCTCTCCGGGTACTCCTTCACGAGCTTCTTGAACTGGTCGAGCGCCCTGGCGGTGAGCCCCTGGTCCTGCTCCACGGGCTTGAGCTGGTCGTAGTAGCTCATGGCCAGGCGGTACTGCACGAGGTCGGCGATCTGGTGGCGGGGGTAGAAGGCGAGGAATCCTTCGAGCTCCTTCGCGGCCTTGTCGAAGTCTCCCTCGCGGTAGAACGCCTCGCCGACCAGGAAGCGGGCGCGCGGCGCGTAGGAGGAGTCGGGGTGGCGCGCGACGATGTCCCGCGCGCCTCCTCGTAGCGGCTCTTGGCGAGCTCCTTCTCGCCGAGCTGGTAGAGCTCCTCGGCGGGGAGGATCGACGCGGGGCGGGCCTTGAAGAGGCTGCACCCGCCCAGCAGGAGCAGGAGCGCGAGGCTGAGTGCGAGACCCCGGGACGGGTGTGGGCGCATGAAAAAACCGCCCTACATATACCGGCCGCGGCGGATAAAAGTCAAGGGGAAACGGGCACTTCAGGCTTGACTTGCCCTCGCCCCGGGCGTATATGGCCCCCATGGCACTCCCCAGAATGGTCCGCGTCCGGCAAAACTTCCCCCGTCCCCGGGTCACTGACATCCCCGCCACGACCCGCGCGACGCTCGCGGCGTGCGGCCACTCGATCAAGCGCGGTGACACCGTCGCGATCGGGACCAGCAGCCGCGGCATCGCCAACTACGCGGCGATCGTCAAGGCGACCGTCGACTCCCTGAAGGAGATCGGGGCCAAGCCGTTCATCTTCCCGGCGATGGGGAGCCACGGCGGCGGCACACCCGAGGGCCAGCTCTCCGTGCTGGACCACTACGGGGTCAACGAGCAGACGATGGGCGTGCCGTGCCGGGCGACGATGGACGTCGTCCAGGTCGGCGAAGCGCTCGGGCTGCCCGTCTGGCTCGAGAAGGGGGCGGCGGGCGCGGACCGGGTGTGCCTGATCAACCGGATCAAGCCCCACACCGACTTCAAGGGCTCGATCGAGTCCGGCCTGTTCAAGATGATGACGATCGGGCTCGGCAAGTACAAGGGCGCCATCCAGTACCACCGGATGAACGTCCGCCACAGCTACGAGACGACGATCACCACCGTCGGCCGCGAGATGCTGGCCAAGGCGAAGATCGGCTTCGGGCTCGGCATCGTCGAGAACGGCTACGACGAGACGGCCCACATCGAGGCCTTCAGCGCCGCCAACCTCGAGGACGGCGAGCGCCGGCTCCTCAAGACGGCCAAGGACAACCTGGCCCGCCTGCCGTTCCCGGCCTTCGACATCCTGATCGTCGAGGAGATGGGCAAGAACATCTCCGGGGCCGGGATGGACACCAACGTGATCGGCCGGCCGTCTAACCCGCACGAGCAGTTTCCCAACGATCCGCGCATCCTCTGGATCGTGGCGCTCGACCTCACCGACAACACCTACGGCAACGCGACCGGCATCGGGAACGCCGACTTCACCACGAAGAAGCTCGTGGAGAAGATCGACATGAAGGCCACCCTGATCAACTGCCTGGCCGCGTGCTCGCCGGGCGGCGCCAAGCTGCCGCCGGCCTTCGACACCGACCGCGAGGCCATCGAGGCGGCGTTCTCGTGCACCGGGCTCCTCGCGCCCGCGAAGGACGCGCGGGTCGTCCGGATCAAGAACACGCTCATGATCGGCGAGATCGAGGTGTCGGAGGCGCTGCTGCCCGACGTGGCCAAGCGGCCACACCTGCAGCGCCTCGGCGAGCCGGTCGAGCTCTCGTTCGACGCCGCCGGCAGCCTGGTCCCGCTCCGGCTCGGCGACTGACGCCCGGCCTCCCCCGCTGGCTGGCCCTCGCGGCCCTGGTCGGGCTGGTCCCCGTCCTCGGCGCGCCGGCGGCGTCCGCGCAGGGCCGCGCCAGCCTCGTCTTCACCTCCGGCCCCACGGGCGGCTCCTGAATCCCGATGGCGGGCGCGGTCGCGGAGGCCGTCAAGCGCAAGTTCCCCGAGATCGACATCCAGGTCGAGCCCGGCGCCGGGCTCGTCAACATGGAGAAGCTCCGCAACGGCAAGGCCGAGCTCGCCTGGTCCGCGCCGAACGTGGTGATCGACGCGCGCGCGGGGCGGGGCGTGTGGGCGGGCAAGCAGACCGACCGGCCGCTGCTGGTGGCCACGTTCTACCCGAACGTGTGGCAACTCGTCGTCCCGGCCCGCAGCGGCATCAAGTCGGTCCGTGACCTCAAGGGCAAGGCGGTCGCGCTGCCCTTCCGGGGCAACGTGAGCCTCTCCGACGGCTGGGAGGTCCTGCTGCAGGTGAACGGCATGCGCCTCGCGGTACGTGCCCGA
>JACQCN010000002.1 GCA_016201575.1 Candidatus Rokuibacteriota bacterium
ACCGCCGCTCCCCCCGACACCCCCCAACGGGCTCCCGCGAGGCAGTTCCTCACGCTCTCAGCGCCCCGCGAGCCCCGCGGTGTCGGGGGCCTCCGCGATCCTCAGCTGCACCCGCTGCCTCGCCCGCTTCCGCACGATGTCCACCGCCACGCGCTTGCCGACGTCCGTCTCGGCCACCAGCCGCTGCAGGTGATGGTAGTCGGAGACGGGGGTGCCGTCGTAGGCGACGATCACGTCGCTCTGGGCGAGGCCCGCCGCGGCGGCGGGGCTGCTCGGGTACACGCGCCCGACCACGGCGCCTCCGCTGCCGGTCACGCCCAGCGACTGGGCCAGCTCTACGGTCAGCGGCTGCACCGAGACGCCGAGCCACCCGCGCGTGACGCGGCCGCGCTCGACGATCTGCGAGATCACGCGCTTGACCATGTTGACGGGGATCGCGAAGCCGATGCCCTGGCCGGTGGCGACGATCGCGGTGTTGATGCCGATGACCTCGCCGCGCAGGTTGACCAGCGGCCCGCCGGAGTTCCCCGGGTTGATCGAGGCGTCGGTCTGGATGAAGTTCTCGTACGTCGCGATGCCGACGTCGGAGCGCCCGGTCGCGCTGATCACGCCGACCGTGACCGTCTGATCCAGGCCGAACGGGTTGCCGATCGCGATCGCCCACTCGCCGACGCGGAGCCGATCGGAGTCTCCGAGTTTGGCAACCCTCAGCGCCTCCTCCGGCTGGAACTTCACCACGGCCAAGTCGGTCTTGGGATCGGCCCCGATCGTCCGGCCGCGGTACTCCTTCTTGTTGGAAAGCTTGACGATCTGTCGGCCGCACCCGGGCGGCAACTCCAACGAAGGCCGCCTGGAGCCCGTCAGCCGGTGCCAGAGGCGGCGGCGTCGGGGCCGGCGTGGACCCGGTGAGCCACCCGTGGAGGGCGAATCCGCCGCCGCCTGACAGGACGACAACCGCCAGGAGCGCCAATCCGCGGAGGTGTCGGGTGGACATCACATGGGGCCGTCCTGAGCCATTCCGAATCATAGGGATCTGAAGCCGGAACTGTCAAGGAAGTGTCGCAAAATGCATGGTTTTTCCTTGACTCGCCCTCGGCAAAAACGCGAAACTTGGGCAAATGTGGCAGGGTCTACGCAAGGCACTCTGCGCGTTTCTCGTCCTCAGTCTGCTCGCCCCCGGCGCCAGCTTCGGACAGACGCAGCAGGTGCAGGGCACGCCCGGCGCACCCATGACTCCGGCGCCCGGCCAAATCCCTGCCCCCATTGTTCCTCAGCAGCCTGCGTTCCCGGGTCCCGTCTTTCCCGGGCCCGCGCGCATCACCGCCGGCTCGGACTATCGCCTCGGTCCGGGTGACACGGTCGAGGTGATCATGGCCGGCCGCGTGGAGACGACGCGCCACGTCGCCGTCGTGAGCGCGGACGGGAACATCAACGTGCCGCCGATCGGCACCGTCCCGGTGGGAGGGCTCACCGTCCTCGAAGCCCAGCGCCGCCTGGCCTCGCTGGCGCAGCCGCTGTTCCGGTTCCTCGAACTCACCCTGAGCCTGCTCGGCACCCGCTCGTTCGAGGTGACGGTATCCGGTGAGGTCGAGCGGCCGGGGACGCTGCTGCTTTCCGCGACCGAGCGGGTGCACCAGGTCGTCTCCTTCGCCGGCGGCGTCACGCCCCGGGGGTCGCTCCGGAACATCGTGCTCCTGCGGAACGGGCGCGCCGAGCGCCGGGTCGACCTGCTCCGGTTCCTCCTCGCCGGGGACGTGAGCAACAATCCCTACGTGACGGAGGGGATGACCATCGTCGTCCCCGCGCGTGGCCCCTCGGTCACGCTCTCCGGGACGGTCGCGCGACCCGGCGAGTACGAGATCGGCGAGAACGGCTCGCTGTTCGCGCTGCTCGCGCTGACGGGGGGCGTGTCGGTGCAGGGGGCCGTGAACGAGGCCCGGCTGACCCGCATCGGCCCGGACGGCAAGAAGACCACCATGCCGATCGACCTGACGGTGGCGCTCAAGCCGCCCGCCGACGTGATCCTCAACGCGGGCGACGCGCTCTACGTCCCGCCGCTGTCGGTCATCCAGGACGTCGTCGAGGTCCGCGGCGCCTTCAACGGGACCGGCGACATTCCCAAGACGGTCACCGCGGGCAAGCCGACGCTGGTGACGCGCCTCGAGCTCGCCGGTGGCGACCGCGTGCGCGACACCGTGGTCAAGGCCGGCGGGGCGGCGCCGTACGCCGACCTCCACCTGGCCTTCATCGAGCGGAGCGGGCCGAGCGGGCCGCGGCAGGTGATCCCGGTCGACCTGCACCGGCTGCTCATCGACAAGGACGAGACGCAGAACATCACGATGCAGAACGGCGACGTGTTCACGCTGCCGGTGGCCGAGGACCGGGTCTATGTCGTGGGCGAGGTGAAGAGCCCGGGGCCCCAGGACTACCGGCCCACCCTGACCACCCGCGAGTACATCGCGCTCGCGGGCGGCCCCGGCGTGCGGGCGAAGCTCAACGCCGCCACCGTGACGTTCCCCAACGGCCGGACCTACGTCATGAAGGACGCCCCGCCCCTCGAGCCGGGCGCGGTGCTGACCATCCCCGAAGTCTCCGTGAAGTGGTGGCAGGATTACGCGACGATCCTCACGACCCTCGCGAGCCTCGTCACCGCCTACACGGGGATCTTCATCCTGTTCGGCGGCGCCCGCGACATCCAGAAGCTCAACGAGTAGGCGCCGTGTACGAAGCCTACTGGGAGCTGACCGAGGCGCCATTCGACAACTCGCCGAATCCGAAGTTCCTCTACCTGTCGCCCGAGCACGAGGAAGCCCTCAGCCGCCTCGCGTACGTGGTCAAGCACCGGAAGGGCTGCGGGCTCCTGACCGGCGAGTACGGATGCGGCAAGACGACGCTCTCCCGCGCGCTCCTCCAGCGCCTGGACAGCGACCGCTACGAGGTCGGGCTCCTCACCAATCCCTGCTGGGGCCCGGCCGACTTCCTGCGCGAGGTCCTCTACCAGCTCGGCGTCGACACCCAGGAGAAGAGCAAGCCCGAGCTGCTCCACATGCTCAACGACCTGTTCTTCCGGAACTACCGCGCGGGGCGCGACACCGTCATCATCGTCGACGAGGCGCAGCTGATCGACGACGACGCGATCTTCGAGGAGCTGCGCCTGCTCGCGAACTTCCAGACGGACGACCGCTTCCTGGTCACGCTCCTCCTGATCGGCTCCTCGGAGCTGCGCGAGAAGATCCGGCGGATCCGGCAGCTCGACCAGCGCATCGCCATTCGCTACCACCTGAACACGCTGGACCGCACCCACACCGCCAACTACATCGCCCACCGCCTCAAGATGGCGGGGCAGGCGCGGAAGGTCTTCACCGACGAGGCGGTGAAGCTCATCTTCGACTTCACCCGCGGCACGCCGCGCGAGATCAACAACATCTGCGACATGTCCCTGCTCATCGGCTACCGCAAGCGCGTCCGGGAGATCGACGAGAAGATCGTGGCCGAGGTCATCAAGGACACCGTCGGAGTTTCTTGATTGGTCCGGTTGCGAGACCTGATCCGCGGGGACGGGGACGACGAGCCCGCCCGGAAGCGCCCCCCCGCGTCCTCGGAGCCGGCGCGACCGCCGGCGGCGCCGTCCGGCCCGCCGCCCGCGCCGCGCGAGCACGTGCGCTTCCCGGACGCGACGGGCCCGCGGGCCGACGGCGCCGCCGCGCCGGCGCCGGGGGCTCCGGCCGAGGACCCCGAGGTGGTGTTCGCCTCGATCCACCTCGTGCTCGGCCAGCTCCGCGACGCGGTCAAGGGCGGCGGGACCCTGCCGGTCGAGGACATGGAGGACGTCGTCGCCCGGGTCATCCTCGCGCTCGAGCGCGGAAGCGAGCTGTTCTGGCTGGCCGCCAACCCGGCGCCCCCCGACACCGACTACGTCGCGGCGCACCTCGCCAGCGTGGGCGTGCTCGCGATCCGGATCGGCGCCGACCTCGGCTACGACCGGGGGGAGCTGGCCGACCTCGGGCTGGCCGCGTTCCTGTTCGACATCGGCCTCTGGCAGCTTCCCGAGCGGGTGCTGGCCAAGGGCGACTCGCTGACGGCCGAGGAGCAGAGCCTCTACCACTCGCATCCCCGGCTCTCCGCCGACATCGTCCGCCGCTCCGGTATCCAGCGCGAGGGGTTCGTCGAGGCGGTGCTCGAGCATCACGAGCGGGAGCAGGGGCAAGGGTATCCCCAGGGTCTCCCGGGCTCGGCGATCCACCCGCACGCCAAGATCATCGGGCTCATGGACACCTACACCCGCCTCACGGCGCCGCGCCCGCCCCAACCGCGGCTGCAGCCCCACGAGGCGATCCGCGAGATCGTGCGCTCCAAGCACGAGTCGTTCCCGTCGGCGCTGATCAAGGCGCTCCTCGCCGAGATCTCCGTCTTCCCGCCGCGCACGATGGTGAAGCTGAACACCGGTGAGGTCGGCCGCGTGGTGGCCGTCAACCGCAATCATCCGCTGCGGCCCAAGGTCGAGGTGATCGTCGACTCCAAGGGAGATCGCTTGCACGCGCCCAAGCTGATCGACCTGTCGGAAACGCCCTTCCTCTACATCACCGGGCCCGTGGCGGAGGCCGCGCGATGAACGTGCTGACGCCGGTGCCCCTCCGGACCGCGGCCGCGCTGGCGGCGGTGGTGGCCGAGTCGCTGGAGAGCGTGGAGGCGGGCGGGGTGGTGCTGGCGCGCGGCTTCGTGGCGGGGGAGACGGTGGTGGACCTCCTGGCCGTCGACGCGGAGCGACGGCCGGTGGCGGTCGTGACCGAGCTGGAGGCCGACACGGCGGCGGTGGTGCGGGCGATCGAGGCGGCGGCGTGGTGCCGGGAGACCCCGGGCCTCCTGGCGCGCGCGTTTTCGGACGCGTCCCTCGACACGACCGGCCCTGTCCGCGTGGTGCTCGTGGCCGGCCACCTGAGCGATCGCGCCCTCAGCCTCCTGCGCGCGCTCGGACCCCAGGCGCCGGAGGCGCTCGAGTGCCGCGTGTTCGAGCTGAACGGCGAGCGCTGCGTGTCCTACGAGGCGGTGGGCGAGCGCGGCGCGCGGACGGCCGAGCGGGGCGCGCGATCGCGCCCCGCCGAGGGCGCGCCCGTCTCCCGCGAGGCCGTGGCGGCGCCGCGGGAGACCGGGGACGACGAGGCGGCCGAGCGCGCCCGCCGCCTGATCGAGCGCCTCGAGACGCTCAACTTCCGCGGGGCCTTCCCGTCGTGAGAGGCCTCCAGGTGGGTGTCGGAGTGACCGGGGGACGTCGACTTGATCCTGATCCGAAATGCTCCCGCGTCCATGCCTGCGGGCCAGCGGGTCCTGTCGCGGCGAGCAGCCCCAGCCGTCCTCGCGGAACATATCCCCC
>JACQCN010000048.1 GCA_016201575.1 Candidatus Rokuibacteriota bacterium
AGGAGGCGGCGCAGCGTGTCCTTCAGGTCGCGGCGCTCGACGACGAGGTCCACCTGCCCGTGCTCGAGGAGGAACTCGGAGCGCTGGAACCCGTCGGGGAGCGGCTGGCGGATCGTCTCGGCGATCACGCGCGGGCCGGCGAACCCGATGAGCGCGCGCGGCTCGGCGAGGTTCACGTCGCCGAGCATGGCGATGCTCGCCGTCACGCCGCCCGTGGTGGGATCGGTGAGGACGGAGAGGTAGGGCAGGCGCTCGGCGGCCAGGCGCTCGAGGGCCGCCGCCGTCTTGGCCATCTGCATGAGCGACAGGATCCCCTCCTGCATGCGCGCCCCGCCCGACGACGAGACGATGACGACGGGGAGCCGCTTCTGGATCGCCAGCTCGATGGCGCGCGTGATCTTCTCGCCCACGACGGAGGCCATGCTGCCGCCCATGAAGTCGAAGTCGAAGACGCAGAGCACGGCCGGCCAGCCGCCGATCCGCGCCACGCCGGAGACGACCGCCTCCCGGAGGCCGGTCTTCTCCTGCGCGGACTTCAGGCGGTCGCGGTAGCGCTTGGTGTCCTTGAAGCCGAGGGGATCGAGCGAGGTGAGGCTCGCGTCGCGCTCCTCGAAGGAGCCCTCGTCCACCAGCATCTCGATCCGCTCCCGGGCCGTGATGCGGAACGGGTAGCGACACTTCGGGCACACGCGCCCGGCCCGCTCCACCTCGGCGCGGTACACGATCTCCTTGCAGGAGTCGCACTTGATCCACAGCCCCTCGGCGATGACCACCTTGCGGGCGGGCGCGCTGCCGGAGTCCTCGTCGCGCTTGCGCTTGAACCAGGCCATGCGCTATTCCCCCTCCTGCAGGGGCGCCTTCATGCTGGCGATGAAGCGGCCGACCTCCTCCAGGAGCCGGGACGTCCCGGCGTGCTGCTCGATCAGCCGCACGACGGCGGAGCCCACGATCACGCCGTCGGCGTAGGGCGCGACGGCGCGCACGTGCTCCGGCGTCGAGATGCCGAAGCCGACGCAGATCGGGCGCGTGGTGATGAGCCGCAGGGCCCGGAGCTGCGTGACCAGGTCGGGCGCCAGCGCGTCGCGCACGCCGGTGACGCCGGTCAGCGAGACCACGTAGACGAAGCCGCGGCTCCGCCGGGCGATCAGCCGCATGCGCGCCGGTGTCGACGTGGGCGCCACCAGGTGGATCAGGTCGAGGCCCGCCGCGCTGGTCTCGTCGGACAGCGGCCCGGCCTCCTCGGGGGGCAGGTCGGCGACGATGACGCCGTCAGCGCCGGCGTCCGCCGCGCTCCGGGCGAAGGCCTTGAGCCCGAAGGCCAGCACGGGGTTGTAGTAGGTCAGGAACACCAGCGGGATCGCGACCTCGCCGCGGAGGTCCCGCGCCAGCTCCAGCACCCGCGGCAGCGTCACGCCCGCCGCCAGCGCGCGCTGGGCGGCCCGCTGGATCACGGGGCCGTCGGCGAGCGGATCGGAGAAGGGGATCCCGATCTCGACGACGTCGGCGCCCCGGCGCGCGGCCTCGATCACGAGGCGCCGGGTGTCCGCCAGCGACGGGTCGCCCGCCGTGAAGTAGGGGACCAGCGCGCGCCCCCGCCGCGCGCGCAGCGCCTCGAAGGTCTTCGCCAGCCGCGTCATGAGCCGAGCGCCTTGCTCACCACCTGGACGTCCTTGTCGCCGCGGCCGGACAGGCCGACGACCATGTGGTGGCGCCGCGACAGGCTCTTGGCGAGCTTCATCGCGTGGGCGACGGCGTGCGCGGACTCCAGCGCCGGCATGATGCCCTCGAGCCGCGCGAGCGACTGGAACGCGGCGAGGGCCTCCTCGTCCGTGACCGACACGAACTCGAAGCGCCCGGTGTCCTTGTAGTAGGCGAGCTCGGGCCCGACGCCCGGGTAGTCGAGGCCCGCCGAGATCGAGTGCGCGACGGCCACCTGGCCGTCGTCGTTCTGCAGCAGGTAGCTCATGCTGCCGTGGAGCACGCCCACCCGGCCCGCCGAGAGGGAGGCGCCGTGCTGGCCGGTGGCGATGCCGTGCCCGCCCGCCTCCACGCCGACGATCCGGACGGCGCGATCGGCGATGAACGGGTGAAAGAGCCCGATCGCGTTCGAGCCGCCGCCCACGCACGCCAGCAGGTGGTCCGGCAGCCGGCCGGTGGCGGCGCGGAACTGCCGCTTCACCTCGCGGCCGATCACCGAGTGGAAGTCGCGCACCATCATCGGGTACGGGTGCGGGCCCAGCGCGGAGCCGAGCAGGTAGTACGTGGTGCGGACGTTGGTGACCCAGTCGCGCAGCGCCTCGTTGACGGCGTCCTTCAGCGTCCGGCTCCCCGACTCGACCGGGATGACCCGGGCGCCCAGCAGCCGCATGCGGAACACGTTGAGCGACTGGCGCTCGATGTCCTCGCTCCCCATGTACACGTCGCACTCGAGGCCGAGCAGCGCGGCCACCGTCGCGGTGGCCACGCCGTGCTGGCCGGCGCCCGTCTCCGCGATGAGGCGCCGCTTCTTCATGCGCTGGGCGAGCAGCCCCTGGCCGAGCACGTTGTTGATCTTGTGGGCGCCCGTGTGGCAGAGGTCCTCGCGCTTGAGGTAGATGCGGGCGCCGCCGCCGCGCTCGGTGAGCCGCGCCGCCTCGTAGAGCGGGGTCGGGCGGCCCGCGTAGTCGCGGGAGAGCCGCCGGAGCCGGGCGTGGAACTTCGGGTCGCGCCGCGCCGCCGCGTACGCCCGCTCGAGCTCGATGAGCGGGCTCATGAGCGTCTCGGGCACGTAGCGCCCGCCGTACCGCCCGAAGTGCCCCAGCGCGTCTGGAAGTCTGCTCACGCCGAGGTCCGCCCGAGCCCGCCGTTCGAGCCGAGCGGCCCCCGCGAGCATGAGCGAGCCCGGCGCGAGGCGAGGCCCGAGTCGATCACGACTCGATCGGCCCGAGTGCCAAACCGGTATCCCGTCATGCCTGCTTCGCCGCCTGCACGAAGTCGCGGACCTTCGCGGGGTCCTTCTTCCCGGGCGAGGCCTCCACGCCCGAGTTGACGTCGACCGCCCACGGCCGCGCCACGGCGACGGCCGCGGCGACGTTGGCCGGCGTGAGCCCCGCCGAGAGGATGATACGGCCGTGCGCCCCCGCGACCCGCGCGAGGGTCCACGGGATCGGCTGGCGCGCCTCCCCTTCGCTCCAGCGCTCGCGGCTGTCGAGGAGGAAGGCGGCGACCGCGTAGCGCGGCATGGGATCGAGATCGTTCGGCGTCGCGACCTTGATGGTCTTGATCACGGGAAGCGGATAGCCCGCCAAATCCTCGGGGGACTCGTCGCCGTGGAACTGGAGGGCGCCGAGGCGGCAGGACTCCGCCACCGCCTTCACGTGGCCGGCGGGATGGTTCCAGAAAACGCCGACGGGCGTGACGAACGGAGGCAGCGCGCGGACGATCGGCGCGACCTGGGCGGGCGTCACGAAGCGCGGGGTGCCCTCCACGAAGATGAAGCCGAGGGCGTCGGCGCCGGCCTCGACGGCGAGCCGCGCGTCCTCCAGTCTCGTGATGCCGCAGATCTTGACCCGGATCACCGCAGGGCCAGCTCCCGGACCTTCGTCTTCACGCCGTCGGGGCGCTTCGCGTTCCTAGGATTCATCGGCTCGCCTCGCCTCGCGTCTGCGGCTCGCACGGCCATCGCGCCCCGGGGTCGTCGACTCCACCCGCTCGACCAGGGCCAGCTCCCGGACTTTCGCGCCCACGTCCCCGGCGCGGACGAGGGCCTCGCCGACGAGGACGGCGTGCGCGCCGGCCTCCACCACCCGCCGCACGTCGGCGGCGGTGAAGAACCCGCTCTCGCTCACCACCACGGGGTCGGGCGGGACGTGGGGCAGCAGCCCGAGCGTCGTGTCGATCGTCGTCTCGAACGTCCGGAGGTCGCGGTTGTTGATGCCGATGACGGGCGCGCCCGCCGCCAGCGCCGTGTCCAGCTCGTCGCGCGTGTGGACCTCCACCAGCGCCGCGAGGCCCAGGGCCTTGGCGGCGTTCAGGAAGCCGCGGAGCCGCGTCGCGTCCAGGATCGACACGATCAGGAGCACGGCGTCGGCGCCGGCCGCGCGCGCCTCCCAGAGCTGGTACTCGTCGATCGTGAAGTCCTTGCGCAGCAGCGGCACGTCGACGAGCCGGCGCACGGCGGCCAGGTGCGCGAGCGAGCCCTTGAAGAACTTCTCGTCGGTGAGGACGGAGATCGCGGCGGCGCCGTGGGTCGCGTAGGTGCGGGCGAGCACCTCGGGATCGAACGAGCCGGTGAAGACGCCGCGCGAGGGCGAGGCTTGCTTGATCTCGGCGATCAGCCGGACCTGGCCGCGCGGCGCCCGGAGCGCGGCCTCGAAGTCACGCGTGGGAGCCAGCGACCGGCAGGCCCGCTCCAGCTCGGCCTGGGGACGGAGGATCTTGTGCTGCTCGAGCTCGCGGAGCTTCTGCTCGACGATCTGCTTGAGTATGTGCGCCATAGGGTACGACTTCGGCCAATGGTTTCAGAAACTTGCCCGCGAGTCAACGCGTTTGGCCGCCGGGACCGGTCAAGCTTGCCTCGGCCTGGGCACGCCAGAAGCCCATGCCCATACCGGCGAACATCTCGACCGCGGTCTTCCGGTACTCCTCACTCGTGCGGCACTTGCCCATCCTCTGATGGACCCGTCCGAGCCCGAGCTGACCGCGAGCGAAGAGAGGCCGCATGCACTATGGCCCGGCGTTTGGAGTTGCCGAGCTTCGTCAAAGTGACGGAGCCGGGTAGAATCGGCTGATGCGGGACGAATTTCGCAAGCTGGCGGCCGACCGCCTCCGCCTCGCCCTCGACATGTTCGGAGTCGGCGAGGCCCTCAAGCGTCAACAACTCCGCCGCGAGCATCCCGACGCGGACGACACCGAGATCGAGGAGCGGCTGGTCGCCTGGTTACAGGAGCGGCCGGGGGCGGAGTCCGGGGACGCGTCCGGGAAGCCGATCCCCTGGCCGCGTCAACGCCTCTGACTCGGGTCGAGGCCGCGCTCGGTCACGCGGCCCGGGACCTGGCCGACCTGGGACGACGGTGGGCGCTCCCGGGGCGGCGAACAGCGACGACTGAGGCGTATGGTTCATACGCCTGCCAGGGAGGAGCGACTGAGCCAACGACGCAGACGGGCCTTTTTCAGCGGCCTGCTAAAAGTCGGCGCGCTGGCCGGAGCGGTGGAGCGTGTCGAGGGACACGCGCGCGAGCTCGGCGAGGACGTGCTCGCGGATCGTGCGCGGCGGCGGCAGGTCGCGCACGACGCGCCCGGCGGCCAGGAGCGGCCTGAGCAGGGCCTCGCGCCCGCCCCCGCACTCGCACGCGCCCGGCGTCTTGCCCGCCGGGAGCACCACCGTCGTGGCGCACGCGCGGCAGCGGTACACCTGCTTGGCGCCCGACCACTTGCCGCGCTTGGCGAAGGGGCGGCCCTCGATCTCCACGATGTCGAGGGCGAAGTTGAAGACGGGCGCGTTGGCGATCGCGGTACCGACGCCGTAGCCGTCGACGACCTCGTTGAGGCGCAGGATCTCGTACTCGTCGATGCCGCCGGAGACGAGGATCTTCACGTGCCCGTGGCCGCGGAGGTCGAGCTCCCAGCGCACCTCCTGGAGGATCCGGAGGAAGTCGCCGCGCCGCGAGGACGGGGTGTCGAGCCGCACCGCGTAGAGGTCCTGGCCGAGGGCGTCGGCGACGCGGATGGCCTCGAACTTCTCGTCCTGGAGGGTGTCGATGAGCGCCACCCGGCGCACCTTGGGGTCGACCACCTCGTTGAACGCCTTCAGCGCCTCGACCGTGTCCCCGACCATCAGGACGAGCGCGTGGGGGATCGTGCCCATCGGGTCGGCGTCGATCAGCTCCGCGGACTTCGTGACCGCCACGCCGTCGCAGCCGCCCACGAACGCGTTGCGCTCGATCATGGGCGCGATCGCCGGGTGCATGCGCCGGGCGCCGAACGAGATCACCTGGCGCTCGCCCGCGGCCTTCTTGCAGCGCGCGGCCTTCGTGGCGATGCCCGAGGCCTGGCACAGGAGGCCGAGCAGCGCGGTCTCGTAGCGCGCCCAGTCCACGTACGTCCCCTCCACCGTCATCACGGGCTCGTAGGGCCCGAATCGCGTGCCCTCGGGCATGGCGAGGACGTCGACGGGCACGCCTCCGAGCAGGGCCGCGGCCTCCTCGATGCCGGCGAGCACGCCCCACTGCCACTCGGCGGGCAGCGACTTCAGGTAGATCTCGGCCTTGACGCGCTGCCGGTCGCCGCGGGCCTTGAGGATCTGGACGGTGCGCTCAAAGTAGACGTCGGAGACCTCGCCCTGCGTGATCTCGGCATCGGAGGCGACGTGGAAGAGGCGCTTCGGGCCGTGGGCCATGGCTCAGGCGTCAGGTATCGCAGAAAGCCAAGATGAAGTCAAACCACTGCCAGGGCGACGTGGCGTCCGCGGGCGAGCGTGGACGTGCGAGGCCCCACGTCCATTACCAGCCGGCCAGCGGGTCCTGTCGCCGAGGGCTGCTCCAGAAGTCCGAGCTCGATACCCCACTCGCTCCGGCCCTCTGGAGCAGCCCTCGGCGCCACCCGCTGGCGAGGCACGGTACCCGCGGACGTTCCTAGGTCGCGAGCCGGGTAGGTGGCGTGCGGCCCTGCGCGGACGTGCGGCCTGCACGAAGGTTAGGCACGGGCGCCGGCGCCTCGCGAGCGGGTGGCGCGGCACGATCGAGCGCTTGCGCCGGACGTACCAGGAGGGTCCGCGGGCGCCGTCGCCTCGCCAGCGGGTGGCGCGGCGGGCAGTCCCGGCCGCCCGCAGCGA
>JACQCN010000003.1 GCA_016201575.1 Candidatus Rokuibacteriota bacterium
GCCCGCGATCGGGGGGAGGTTCGGAAGGGGCGGCAAAGCCCCCCTCCGAGGGTCCAGCCCCCTCCGAGGATTTACCCCATCGCGTGCATCGAGGCCAGGAACTCCCGGTTCGTCTTGGTCAGCTTGAGCTTGTCCAGCAGGAGCTCCATCGCCTCGACGGGGTTCAGCTGGGACAGCGCCTTGCGGAGGAGCCAGACCTTCTGGAGCTCGTCCTTCTCCAGCAAGAGCTCTTCCTTCCGGGTGCCCGACTGCTCGATGTTGATCGTCGGGAAGATCCGCTTGTCCATCAGGCGCCGGTCCAGGTGGACCTCCATGTTGCCGGTGCCCTTGAACTCCTCGAAGATCACGTCGTCCATCCGGCTGCCGGTGTCGACGATGGCCGTCGCCATGATCGTCAGCGAGCCGCCCTCCTCGATGTTGCGGGCCGCGGCGAAGAACCGGCGGGGCCGCTGGAGCGCATTGGCGTCGAGACCGCCCGACAGCACCTTGCCCGACGACGGGATCACCGCGTTGTGGGCGCGGGCGAAGCGGGTGAGGGAGTCGAGCAGGATCACCACGTCCTTCCTGTGCTCGACGAGGCGCTTGGCCTTCTCGATCACCATGTCGGCGACCTGGATGTGACGCTGGGGAGGCTCGTCAAACGTCGAGGAGATCACCTCGCCCTTCACCGTCCGCTGCATGTCGGTCACCTCCTCGGGCCGCTCGTCGATGAGCAGCACGATCAGGTAGACCTCGGGGTGGTTCTTGGCGATGGCGTTGGCGAGCTTCTGGAGGAGCACCGTCTTGCCCGTCCGGGGCGAGGCCACGATCATCCCCCGCTGCCCCTTCCCGATCGGGCAGAGGAGGTCCATCACCCTGGTGGTCAGGTCCTCCGGGTCGTGCTCCAGGCGGAGGCGCTCCATCGGGTAGAGCGGCGTCAGGTTGTCGAAGAAGATCTTGTCGCGCGCCTGCTCGGGGGTCTCGAAGTTGATGCTCTCGACCTTCAGCAGCGCGAAGTACCGCTCCGTGTCCTTGGGCGGCCGGACCTGGCCGGAGATCGTGTCGCCCGTGCGCAGGTCGAACCGGCGGATCTGGGAGGGGGAAACGTAGATGTCGTCGGGGCCGGGGAGATAGTTGTAGTCCGGAGCCCGGAGGAAGCCAAACCCGTCCGGCAGCACCTCGAGCACGCCCTCGGCGAAGATGAGCCCGTCCTTCTCCGACTGGGACTGCAGGATCTTGAAGATCAGCTCCTGCTTGCGCAGGCCGCTGAAGTTCTGGACCCCGAGATCGCGGGCGATGGTGTTGAGGTCCGAGATGCTCTTCTCCTTCAGCTCGGAGAGGTTCATCCCGTTCGGGGCGGTCGCTTCCTGGGTGGGTGTCGAGCCTGACTGGCCTCTGTTGTGACGGGCGCTCATTCGGGGCTCCGGGGCGGCGCCAAACGCTCAGGCGCCGCGCATCAAGTTGGGCGTGGCTTACGCAGGTCTTCTACGGGGTTGGAACCACGTTCTCGTGAGCCATGCTCCCAGAACAGGGCGATATTGTCAACGTTTTTGTTCATATGCGCACTTCGATGATCG
Organism: Candidatus Rokuibacteriota bacterium; assembly: GCA_016201575.1. Classification (GTDB taxonomy): domain Bacteria; phylum Methylomirabilota; class Methylomirabilia; order Rokubacteriales; family CSP1-6; genus AR9. Next base: position 1,557 of record JACQCN010000003.1, read on the forward strand.
CGCGCTTCTTGATCTCCTCGAGCCACGCGTCGAGGCGCGCCTGGTACTTCTGGCGGAACAGGATGTCCCGGATCTGCTGGCGGACCCGGGTGAGCCCCTCGCCTTCCAGCGCCTCCTTGGCCTCCAGCTTGACCAGGTGGTAGCCCAGGTCGCTGCGGAACGGGGGAGACACCTGCCCGGGGGACAACGCCAGGATCCTCGACTCGATGTCCTCGGCCAGCTCGCCCCGCTTCAGGGTGCCGAGGTCGCCTCCGTCCTTGGCGGTGGCGTCCTGGGAGACCTCCCGGGCCAGCTCGGCGAAGTCGGCTCCGGCCAGGAGACGGGCATAGACGGCATTGGCGCGCTCCAGCGCCGCGGCCCAGCCCGCGTCGCTCCGCTCCTTGTCGGGCGCGATCATGATGTGGCGCGCGTGATAGGTCAGGCCGGTCTCGAGCTTGGCCCGGTTCTCCTGCAAGTAGCGGTCGACCTCCTGCTCGGTCACCGAGACGCGGAAGGCCACCTTGCGGCGGATGACCTTGGCGATCATGATCTGCTCGCGGAGCTTCTTCTTGACCGCGTCCATGGTGAGGCCCTGCTTCTTGACGATGGCCTCGAACTCCTCCTCGGTGTTCAGGTTCATCTTCTTCATGCGCGCCGCGATCTCTTCCGACAGATCCGCGTCGTCGACGGCGATCTTCTCGCGGTCGGCCTCCTGCAGCTGGAGCCGGCTCTCGATCAGGCGGCTCAGCAGCCGGTGCGCGAGCTCCTCGTCGCTCATGGTGTCCTGCCCGCGGCTCTCGACCTTGTAGTAGAGGACGTTCTCGCGCAGCTCGTTGAGGGTGATGACGTCGTTGTTCACGACGGCGACGATCCGGTCCATCACGCCGTCGTCCTCGAACGCTTCTTTGGCCGTCTTGCCTTTCTGTCCGGAGCCCGGCATCCACCCCGGGAGCCAGGAGGCGCAGCCGCCGAGGAGGAGGCTGAGGACAAGGGCGACGCCGCAGGCCCGGGAGCTTGGTCTCATGGCCGCACCGGGCGGGAGGCGGTCCTCACCTTCTCCAGCTGGCCCAGGAGCGCGAGCAGCGACTGGCGCGTGGCCGGCCAGTCGGTGGTCGTGATGCTCGCTTCCAGCCCGAACTCGCGGCTCATGCGCAGGCGCCCGCGGCTCTCCTGGAGCAACCGCACCAGGCGCTCGGAGTCGATCGGCGTGCTCTCGCTGAACTTGATCATGGCCTTCCCAGCGCGGGTCTCGAGCTTCTCGACCCCGAGGCCGCGTGCCACCACCCTGATCCCCACCACCTGGAGGAGATGCTCGACCGCCGGGGGCAGGGGCCCGAAGCGGTCCGCCAGCTCGCCCCGCAGGTCGTCCACGTCCGCGGCGCTGGTCGCGCCGGTGAGTCGCTTGTAGAGAGCGAGCCGCTGGTTCACCTCGGGCACGTAGGTTTCGGGCAAGTACGCTTCGACGTCGACGGTGACGACCGGGTCGACGGGTGCCTCGGTCGTGGCGCCGCTCGATTCTCGCACGGCCTCGGCCAGGAGCTTCGTGTAAAGATCGTAGCCGACGGCGGCCATGTGGCCGTGCTGGTCGGCGCCCAGCAGGTTCCCGGCGCCGCGGATCTCGAGGTCCCGCAGGGCAAGCTTGAACCCCGAGCCCAGCTCCGTCAACTCCTGGATCACGCGGAGCCGCCGCTCCGCCTGCTCGTCCATCCGCCCGTCGGCGGGGATCAGCAGGTAGGCGTAGGCCTGCTGCCGCTCGCGCCCCACCCGCCCCCGGAGCTGGTAGAGCTGGGCCAGCCCGAACCGGTCGGCGCGGTTGATGATGATCGTGTTGGAGGCGGGGATGTCGAGCCCGGACTCCACGATCGCCGTGGACACCAGCACGTCGGCCTGGCCGCTGGCGAACTTCACCATGACCGCCTCGAGGTCCCGCTCCCGCATCTGCCCGTGGGCCATCACCACGCGGGCGTCGGGCACCATCTTCTGGACGAACGCCGCCATCGAGGCGAGGGACTGGATGCGGTTGTGGACGAAGAAGACCTGCCCGCCGCGCTCGCGCTCGCGCTCGAGGGCCTCCTTGATCACCGCCCGGCTGAAGCGGCAGACGTGGGTCTCCACGGGCAGCCGCTCGAGCGGCGCCGTCTCGATGACGGAGAGGTCGCGGACGCCGGAGAGCGACATGTACAGCGTGCGCGGGATGGGCGTGGCCGTGAGCGAGAGCACGTCGACCGAGGCCCGGAGCTGCTTGATGCGCTCCTTGTGGGCGACGCCGAAGCGGTGCTCCTCGTCGATGACGAGGAGGCCGAGGTTCTTGAACTCGACGTCCCTGGAGAGGAGCCGGTGCGTGCCGATGACGACGTCCACCGTCCCCTTCCGAAGCCCCTCCACGATCGCCTTCTGCTCCCTGGGCGACCGGAAGCGCGAGAGCAGCTCGACCCGGGCGGGGAACGGGCCGAAACGGTCGGCGAACGTCGCGAAGTGCTGCTGCGCGAGCACGGTCGTCGGCACCAGCACCGCGGCCTGCGCGCCGTCGGCGACGGCCTTGAAGGCGGCGCGCAGGGCGACCTCCGTCTTCCCGTAGCCGACGTCGCCCGCGACGATGCGGTCCATCGGCCGCTCCGCCTCCATGTCGGCCTTCACCTCCTCGATGCCGCGGAGCTGGTCGGGCGTCTCCTCGTAGCGGAACGCGGCCTCGAACTCGCGCTGCCAGCCGGTATCGGGCGAGAAGCCGTGGCCCCGCGCCACCGAGCGCTGGGCATAGAGCTTCAGGAGGTCCTCGGCCATCTCGCGGAGCGAGGCGCGAACGGACTCCTTGACCCGCTGCCAGGCCGCGCCCCCGAGCCGGTCGAGGCGGGCCTGGCTCGCCTCGGCGCCGAGGTACTTGGAGATCAGGTCGAGGCGCTCGACCGGGAGGTAGAGCTGGCTGCCCTCGGCGTACTCCAGCAGGAGGAAGTCGGCGTCCCGGTCGCCGACCTTCATCGTGCGGAGCCCGAGGTAACGGCCGATCCCGTGGTCCTCGTGGACGACGAGATCGCCGATCTGCAGGTCGGTGAACGCGGTGAGGGCGGCGCCGCGCTCGTAGCGGGGCCGGCGGAGCGGGCGGCGCCGGGCGCCGAAGATCTCCTCCTCGGTGAGCAGCACGAAGGCGAGCGCGGGGATCGTGAAACCCCCGGAGCACTCCCCCACCACGACCCCGAGCCGCTCCGGCCCCCACAGCGTCTCCACGGGCCCCGCCTCCAGCGTGTGCTCCCGGAGGATCTGCCGGAGCCGGTCGGCTTGGTGCTGGTCGCTCGCCACCAGCCGGACGCGCGTGCCGTCGGCGAGCCAGCGCAGCAGCTCGCCCTCGAGCTGACGGAACTGCCCGTCGAAGCGCCCCACCGAGTGCGTGTCGAAGTCGAACGGCGCGACGTCATCATCGCCCGCGGCCGCGCCCCGGCGCCCGGCGGGGAGGAGCGCCAGCTCGAGCCGCTGCCGCTCGGCCAGGAGCTCCGCGAGGGGCACCACCGAGGGCGCGTCGTCCGGCGGCGTGTCCAGGATCTCCGCGCTGTCGAGCACGACCGGGGCGGCGCCGGGCAGATAGGCGAGCAGGTCGGCCGCGGTCGCGCCCGCCCTCAGGGGCAGGACCACGAGATCCTCGAGCGTGTCGGTCGAGCGCTGCGAGGTTGGGTCGAAGAGCCGGATCGACTCGATGTCGTCGCCGAGGAACTCCAGGCGGGCCGGTCGCCGGTGGACCGGCGAGAACACGTCCACGATGCCGCCGCGCACGCTCCACTGCCCGACCTCGACGACCGTGTCCACACGCTCGTACCCCGCCTGCTCGAACGCCTCCAGCAGAAGATCGCGGTCGAGGCTGTCGCCGGCGCCCAGACGGACCGTCGCGGACTTGAAGCGGTCGGGCTCGGGCAGCGGGTGCGTGAGCGCGGCCGGCGTGGCGACGACGGCGATCGACTCGCCGGCGAGCAGCCGGTGGCAGATCAGCGCGCGGGCGCCATCCGCCTCGCGGTGGCGCCCGCCGCGCCAGAGCCGCGGCTCCGGCGGCGGGAACTCCACGGCGCGGGCGCCGAAGAAGCGGAGGTCGCCGGCCCAGCGCTGGGCCTCGACCAGGCCGGGCACCAGGACCAGACACGGCCGAGGGTCCGGGTCGGCGAGGGTGGCCACGACGAGGGCGCGGGCCGTGCCCCACAGCCCGGTCGCGCGCAGGCGGACCACTCCCCGGGCCCAGGCGGAGGCGAGCGCGCGATACGGGGCCCAGTCGCCGAGCGAGACGGACTGCATCTGGATCATGCTGCCAACAGGTGCGGACACCGGGTCCATGGATTCAGGTGCGGGCCGCGGACCGCGATCACCGAGGCGCGCCGACGGCGCTCACTCCAACCCTTCCGGCCATGGCGGCCCGACGGCCACGCCCCGCAATGGTACCTCGCGTGGCCAACAGCACGCGAGCCGCCCCGCGGCCAGCCGCGCCGTTCGAGCGCACGCTCCGCCGGCGCAAGCCTTGCGGGGGAGGTTCGGAAGGGAGGCGGCCGCCCCCCTCCGAGTGACCTATCGAGTCCCCTGGGCGAGGTAGAAACTGAGCGTCTCCAGCTCGATCGAGAGGTCGACGTCCTTGAGGCGCACGTCGCGGGGCACGCGGATGCGCGACGGCGCGAAGTTCAGCACGGACCGGATGCCGGCCGCCACCAGCTGGTCGGTCACCGCCTGGGCCGACTCGGCGGGGACGGCCACGATGGCGATCTGAATGCCGCGCGCCTTGATCTCGCGCGCCATGTCGCGGGGGGCGAGGATGGGAACGCCGTCGACCTCGCGGCCGACCTTGGCCGC
>JACQCN010000092.1 GCA_016201575.1 Candidatus Rokuibacteriota bacterium
AGGCCTTGAGGCCCGGGATGAACCCCGTGTAGGGGTTGATCAGCCCGTACTGCACGCCGAAGAGCACGCCGGCGGCGCCGCCCATGGCGCCGCCGACCAGGAAGGTGAGGGAGATGATCCGGTTGACGTTGACGCCCATCAGGCTCGCCGTGACCTGGTCCTCCGCCACTGCTCGCATCGCCGTCCCGAGCTTCGTGCGGTTCACGAGGAGGTGGAGCGCCCAGAGCATGAGGAGGGCCGCCGCGATGATCACCAGCGACTTGAGGGGCACGTCGAGGGTCTCGGTCAGCTCGAAGCGCCGGTTCAGGGTGTCCATGCCCGGGTAGACGAGGTTGAAGGCGTTCCGCCAGATGCTCTCCACCAGGCGGATCAGGTCCTGGAGGAAGAAGGAGATGCCGATGGCGGAGATGAGCGGGATCAGGCGGGGCGCGCCGCGCAGCGGGCGGTAGGCGACCCGCTCGATGGTCACGGCGAGGGCGCCGCTCACGAGCATGCCGGCCAGGAGGATCACCAGGAGGACGAGGAAGGGCGACAGCCCCTCCAGGACGCCGGCGTGCTGGAGGCCCAGCAGGATCTCGACGCCCACGAACGCGCCCACCACGAAGATCTCGGAGTGCGCGAAGTTGATGAACTCCAGCACCCCGTAGACCATCGTGTAGCCGAGGGCGATCAGCGCGTACATGAAGCCGAGGATCAGACCGTCGAGGAGGACCTGGGGGAAGATACGGACGAGAAGCTCGAAATCCATTCGGCCGGAGCCGCGACGGGGGAGGGACGGCCGTCCCTCCCCCGCGGTCGGCTCACATCTTGGCTGACGGCGCCGCGATGACGAGCCGCTTCACTTCCCGGTTGTCGCCCCACTTGTCCGGGTCGTCGGACGTGACCTGCAGCACGAAGTAGAGGGCCTTCTTGGGATCGCCCTTCTGGTCGAACTCGATGGTGCCCGTGAGCCCCGTGTGCTTGATCTTGTGGATCGCGCCCGACACGTCCTCCCGGCTCGGCGCGGCGCCGCTCTTCGCCGCCGTCTGGATCGCCCTGAGCGCGATCGCGGTCGCGTCGTAGGCCTGGGCCGCGAACGGCTCGGGGTTCTTCCCGAACTTCTTCTTGTACTCCTCGGCGAACTGCTTGGCCTGGGGGTAGACGGAGACGGGCCCGGACACGGAGGTGTAGTACATCCCCACCACGGCCTTCCCGGCGATCCTGGTGAGGTCGGAGGAGTCCATGCCGTCTGGGCCCATGAACTTCGACTTCACGCCCTTCTCCCGCGCCTGCTTGAAGAACGGCCCCGCCTGCTCGTAGAGCCCGCCGAAGTAGATCAGGTCGGGGTTGCGCGCCTTGATCGGGGTGACGAGCGGGTCGAAGTTCGACTTCTCCTCGGTGCCCTCGAAGGCCAGCACCTTGATGCCCTTCTTCTCCGCCTCCGCCTTGAAGAACTCCGCCACGCCCTGGCCGTACGTCGTCTTGTCGTGGATCACGTAGGCCGTCTTGATGCCGAGGCTCTTGGCGAACTCGGCGCCCACCGCGCCCTGGACGTCGTCGCGGCCGCAGACCCGGAAGACGTTGGGGTAGCCGCGATCGGTCACCGTGGGGTTGGTGTTGGCGGGCGAGACCATCGCCAGGGAGGCTTCCTTGTAGACCTCGGAGGACGGGATGGCCAGGCCCGAGTTGAGGTGACCTATGACGACGAGGATCGACGGGTCGGCGATGATGTTCTTGGCGTTGGCCACGCCCACGTCGGGCTTGGCCTGATCGTCGAACGGCACCAGCTCGACCTTGAAGCCGGTCTTCTCGAGCGGCGCCTTGAGCTTCTCGATGGCGAGCTGGGTCGCGAGCTTGATGCCTTCGCCGAGCGCCGCCTGCCCGCCCGACAGCGGGCTCTGCGTCGCGATCTTGATGGTCCCCTTGCCCTGCGCGTCCAGGCGGGAGCCGGCCGGCAGGACCAGCGCCACGAGCGTCACGAGAGTGACGAGTGCGACGAAGGCGATCCAGCGCACACCGTGAGTCTTCATCGGGTCCCCCTGACAGGTGGATGGGTGTGTCGAACCCGAGCCATTATAGCGGCCGCGAGGCGCCCGTCAAGATTCGCGGGCGGCGCGGATCCCGTCGAGCAGCCGCCGGCTGGCCGCCGCCGGATCGGCGGCGCCGCACACGGCCGAGATGACCGCCACGCCGTCCGCGCCGGCCCGGATCACGGCCCCGACGTTGTCGGCCGTGATGCCGCCGATCGCGATCAGCGGCGCCCGGACCGCCGCGCGGGCCTGCCGCACCAGGTCGAGGCCGACCAGCTCGAAGCTCGCCTTCGTCGCCGTCGGGAAGACGGAGCCCACGGCCACGTAGTCGGCACCGGCGGCCTGCGCCGCGCGGGCCTGCTCGATCGAGTGGGTGGACACGCCCAGGATCATGCCCGCGCGCAGGAGCGGGCGGGCCAGCCGAGGCGGCAGGTCCTCCTGGCCGAGGTGCACACCGTCGGCGTCGAGAGCCAGGGCGAGGTCGACGCGATCGTTCACGACGAAGGCCACGCCGGCCTCCCGGCAGCGCGCGCGCAGGCGCTCGGCGAGCGGGAGCAGCGTGCCCGAGGGCCGTTCCTTCTCGCGGAGCTGCACCATCCGGCACCCGCCGGCGATCGCGCCGGCGAGGATCTCGCCGAGGTCCCGGCCGCGAGCGGCGGCGCGGTCGAGAATCACGTAGAGGTCGGGAACGAGCGGGGGCCGCGCGGGGACCATCCCGGGCGCCCGGCCGGCATTATTCACGACCGGGAGTCGCGTGTGGCGGGCGGGTCCTGGCGCAGGGCGCCGCCCCCGCGGGTCCGGCTCCGTCACCCAGTCGCCCGAACGCCGCGCGGCGCGCGGCGGACGGGACGAGGGGGGCCCACTGCGCGCGGCCCCGCGGGGATCGCACCCTGCGCCACCCGCCGGTCGCGCCATCGCCGTTCGTGAAGAATGCCGGCTAGCGGTCGCACCGGCGTGGTTGAGCGGGCGGCCCGCGGCTGGTATCGTTGGCGGCCATGGACACTCTCGAGCTCGGGCTGAAGGGCAAGGTCGCGATCGTCACGGGGGCGAGCGAGGGGCTCGGGCGCGCGTGCGCGGAGCGCTTCGCGCGGTCGGGCGCGCGGGTGGCGATGTGCGCGCGCCGGGCCGACGTCCTCGAGTCGGCCGCCAAGACCATCCGCCAGGCCACCGGCGCCGACGTGCTCGCTCTCCCCGCCGACGTCACGCGGGCGCCGGACGTGGAGGCGTTCGTCGCCGCGGTGGTCAGCGGCTTCGGCGGCGTGGACGTCCTGGTCAACAACGCCGGCACCTCCGCCGCCGCCGCCTTCGAGGCGGTGGACGACCGCACCTGGCAGGACGACATCGACCTGAAGCTGATGGCGGCGGTCCGCTTCTGCCGCCTCGTGATCCCGCTCATGAAGGCGCGGGGCGGCGGCGCGATCGTCAACGTGACGACGGTCGGCGGCAAGGCGCCCGGCGCGCGGGCGCTGCCCACCTCGGTGACGCGGGCGGCGGGCATCAACCTGACGAAGGCGCTCGCCACCGAGTACGCCCCCGACGGGATCCGCGTGAACACCGTGTGCCTCGGCATCGTGAAGAGCGCGCAGTGGACGCGCCGCGCGACCGGGGACCTGGACGCCTTCTACCGCGACGTGGCCCGGCAGCGGCGGATTCCGCTCGGGCGCGTCGGCGAGGCCGCGGAGTTCGCCGACCTCGTCGCCTTCCTCGTCTCCGACCGGGCGCGCTTCATCACGGGGACCGCCGTCAACCTCGACGGCGGCGCCTCCGCGGTCGTCTGACCGCCCCGACGCTGGCCCGCATTATTCACGAACGGTAGTCGCGTGTGGCGGGCGGGTCCTGTCGCAGGGCGCAGCCCCCGCGGGTCCGGCTCCGTCACCCACTCGCCCGAACGCCGCGCGGC
>JACQCN010000093.1 GCA_016201575.1 Candidatus Rokuibacteriota bacterium
AACGCGCTTACGATCTACTGAAGCCGATCGCCGTGTAGACAGCGCCCTGCAGGCCATCTTTGACCTATCTCCACGACTCAACGAACAGTTTCGCTCGCGGGATGCGGGAACTTCAGGCTAAAGGTTCAAGCTCTTGAGGTACGCGCGGAACTCGTCGGCGAGGTCCGGGCGCGCCAGGGCGAACTCCACCGTCGCCTTCAGGAACCCGAGCTTGTCGCCGGTGTCGTAGCGCTTGCCCTCGAAGGCCAGCGCGTACATCGGCCGCCGCATCCGGAGCGTGCGGAGCCCGGCCGTGAGCTGGATCTCGCCGCCCTTGTCCTCCCCGGTCTCGGCCAGGATGGGGAAGACGTCGGGCGTGAGCACGTAGCGGCCGATGATGGCAAGGTCGGAGGGCGCCTGCGCCGCCGTCGGCTTCTCCACCAGGTCCGTGATCTCGTAGACGTTCCCCCCGATCGGCCGGCCCGCGATCACGCCGTACTGGTGGATGCGCTCGCGCGGCACCCGCTCGACCGCGACGACGGGGCCCTCGTACCGATCGAAGACGTCGAGGAGCTGGCGCATGCAGGGCGCGGTCTCGCAGGCCACGACGTCGTCGCCGAGGAACACCGCGAACGGCTCCTCGCCGACGAGGGGCCGGGCGCAGAGGATCGCGTGGCCGAGCCCCCGCGGCTCCTTCTGTCGCACGTAGGACACCGACGCCAGCTCGGTGATCGTCTTGATCTGGGCCAGCTCGTCCGACTTGCCGCGGTCGTTCAGGTAGTACTCGAGCTCGAACGACGCGTCGAAATGATCCTCGATCGCCCGCTTGCCCCGGCCGGTGACGATGATGATCTCCTGGAGCCCCGAGGCCACCGCCTCCTCGACCACGTACTGGATGGTGGGCTTGTCCACCAGCGGCAGCATCTCCTTGGGCTGGGCCTTGGTGGCGGGCAGGAACCGCGTGCCGAGCCCCGCCGCGGGAAAGACCGCCTTCCGCACCTTCATGTCAGCAGCTCCTTCGCTTCCGCCTCCCGCACGAGCACGGTGCGGGGGGCGAACGGGAGCCGGATCTGCTCCCGGTCGAACGCCTCCTTGATCCGCCGCCGCAGCTCCATCTCCGCCTCGAAGCGCCGGGCCGGATCCACCTTCGCCAGCAGTCGCAGCACCACGTCATCCTCGCCGAAGCCGACGCCCTGCACGCGCGGCGTGTCGACGGCCAGGCCGGTCTCCTCCGCCCACGCCCGGCCCACGCGCTCGAGCACCGCCATCGCGTGCTTCACGTCGACCTCGGCCGGCACCCCCACGTCGACCACCGCCCGCGCCCAGTTGCGGTCGTGGTTGGCGAACTCCGTGAGCTGGCCGTTGGGGAAGACGCGGAGCGCCCCGTTGAGCATCCGCACCCGCGTCACGCGCAGGCCGACGGCCTCCACCACCCCCACGTGGGGCCCCACCTCGATCGTGTCCCCGACCGCGATCAGCCCCTCGAACAGGAGGAAGAAGCCCGTGATCAGGTCGCGGATGAGGCTCTGGGCGCCCAGGCTGAACGCCAGGCCGAGCACGCCCGCGGACACCAGCAGGGCCTGGACGTCGACCCCGAGCTCGCGGAGGACGATCACGAACCCGACGAACAGAAAGATCCAGCGGATCGCGTTGGTGACCAGCGGCCCGAGGGTCTTGGCCCGCTGCACCCGCGGCGAGTGCGGGCTCTCCCCTTCCGGCTCCGCGAGCAGCCGGGCCGCCACGTGCGTGAGCACCCGGTAGACGAGGAGCAGGACGACGAGGGCGGCCAGCACCGAGGCGATCCGCGTCAGCGCGTGCGCAACGACGGGATCGAGCCCGTCCAGCCGGGCGAGGAGCGGCGCCAGGAAGCTCCGCGGCGACATCAGGCGGGCCGGGCGGACCAGATCATTGGCTCGGCCGGCCGCGCCCCACCGTCTCGAGCACGGCGACGATGGCCAGGATGCAGAGGGCCTGGATCAGGAGCAGACCGGCCTCGTGCGGCGCGGCGTCCTTCAGGAGGATCGCCG
>JACQCN010000094.1 GCA_016201575.1 Candidatus Rokuibacteriota bacterium
CTACGCCGAGCTCACCTGCGCCACCCGGCCGGGCTCCGGCGGCGTCGTGGCCCAGGCGCTCGGCGCCATCGAGAACGCGCTGCTCGACATCAAGGCCAAGGCGCTCGGCATCCCCGTGTACGAGCTGCTGGGCGGCCCGGTGCGGGACCGGATCCGGCTCTACTGGTCCCACTGCGGCACCTACCGTCTGGCCTGGCCGGCGGAGATGCAGATCCCGCCGCTCCGCACGCTCGACGACGTCGTGCGCCTCGGCCAGGACGTGGTGTCCCAGGGCTACACGGCGCTCAAGACCAACGTGTTCATCCTGGGCGATCGGCCGTACCTGCATTCGCCGGGCTTCGCCCGCAACCTGGACCAGCCGGGCTTCCCCGAGCTGAACGCCGACCGCCACGTGCTCCGCGCGCTGCGCGACCAGCTCGCGGCCTTCCGCGAGGGCGCGGGGCCGGACGTGGACATCCTGGTGGATCTGAATTTCAACTTCAAGACGGAGGGCTTCCTGCAGGTCGCCCGCGCGATCGAGCCCTTCGACATCTTCTGGGTGGAGATCGACACCCGCGAGCCCCGCGCCCTCCGCCACGTGCGGCGCGGCACGTCGATCCCCGTCGCCTCGGGCGAGTGCCTCTTCGGCCGCCGCGACTACACGCCCTACCTGGAAGCGCACGCCGCCGACGTGCTCATCATCGACGCGCCGTGGAACGGCGTGGCGGAGTCAGTGAAGATCGCGGCGATGGCCGACGCCTACGAGGTGAACGTGGCGCCGCACAACTTCTACGGCCACCTGGCCACCATGATGAGCGCGAACTTCTGCGCGGTCGTGCCGAACCTCCGCATCATGGAGATCGACCCCGACCGGGTGCCCTGGTACGACGAGCTGGTGACGCACACGCCCACGGTCAAGGACGGCTGCCTGCACCTGCCGGCGCGTCCGGGCTGGGGCACGGACGTCAACGAGGCGGCGGTGCGCGCGCACCCGCCCCGGAAGCGCGGATGACCTGCTACCCGCCGCGCGACGCCGCCTGGCCGGCGAGGCGTCCCGCCGAGCTGGGGATGCGCGCCGACGCGCTGCGGGCGGCGATGGAGTACCACCTCGCGCACGAGACGATCTGGCGGCGCGACTTCATGACCGAGTCCGGCCGCTACATTGGCGTTGCCGACGAGCTGGTGGCGCCCGGCGACGTCCTCGGGCCCATCCGGGCGCGGGGCGGGCCGAACGCGGTGATCCTGCGCCACGGGTACATCGTCGCCGAGTGGGGCGACACCGGCCGCGCCGACATGAGCTTCAGCGTGGCGAAGAGCTACCTCTCCGTGCTGGCCGGTCTCGCCGTCACGCGGGGGCTGATCCGGGACATCGACGAGCCCGTGCGAGCCTCCGCGCTCGATGACGGCTTCGACACTCCGCAGAACCGCTCGATCACGTGGCGGCACTTGCTCCACGCTGCTGCAGGTCTTCCGCCGGCCGCTGCCGGAGGTGCTGCGGAACGCGGTGATGGACCCGATCGGCGCCGCGACGACCTGGGAGTGGCAGCCGTACCCGAACTCGTGGGTCGAGATCGACGGCCTGCGGATGCCCTCGGTCCCCGGGGGCTCGCACTGGGGCGGGGGCCTCTGGATGTCGACGCGGGACCACGCGCGCTTCGGGCTCCTGATCTACGGCGGCGGCCGCTGGGGGGACCATCAGCTCCTGCCCGAGTCGTGGGTCGCGGAGATGCGCCGCCCGTGCGCGGTCAACCCGCAGTACGGGCTCCTCTGCTGGCTCAACACCGGGCGCGCCCTCTTCAAGAGCGCGCCCGAGTCGAGCTACGCGGCGCGCGGCGCCGGCAGCAACCTCATCTGGATCGACCCCGAGCACGACCTGGTCGCGGGGGTCCGCTGGATCGACGCCGCCAGCGTCGACGGCTTCCTCAAGCTCGTCATCGAGTCAGTCGACCGCTGACCGCAGGCCGCTGAAAAAGGCCCGATCATCTGGACCTTTTTGAGCGGCCGGAGACGCTTGCGTCGACCTCCTCCTTCAGGCGCCTGCAACATCGACGGGCCCCTTTCAGCGACCTGCGAGCGCGAGCCGCTGGTGCCGGCGAAGCCGGCGCTCGAACCGCGGTCAGTCCGGCACGGCCCCTCGACCGGTTATTCCCGAAAGGCTCACGGGGAGTCGGGCGGGTGGCGCGGCAGGCAGCCCCGCCCGCCCGCAGCGAGTGG
>JACQCN010000095.1 GCA_016201575.1 Candidatus Rokuibacteriota bacterium
CGCCTCTCACGAAGCTCCGGGTCAGGGTCGTGTAGTTGCCTCCGACGACCCGGACCGTGTAGGCGCTGCCGCTGGTCGTGATCGTGGAGCCGGTGATGGTGTTCTTGTCGCCGGACTGGATGACGGCCGCGTCGCCGCCCGGGCCGCCCCAGACCGAGCAGGCGTTGACGGTGTTGGAGGAGGCCCCGTTGATCCAGAGCGCGGGCGTGCCGCCGCCGCCGGCCCCCGTGGTCATCGTGCTGAAATTGACGGTGTTCCAGAGGCCGGCGGAGTCGATCTGCAGGCCCGTGCCGGCCGCGTTCGAGGCGTAGCTGTTCGACACGGTGTTCGAGGACGCCCCGTTGAGGTACATGGCGTTGACCGCGGCCCCGTTGGCGGCCGCCGTCGCGACGCGGACGACGGTGAGCTGGGCCGAAGCGTCCAGCCACAGCCCATGGGCCGCCGAGACGGTGATGCTCGAGTACTCCACCAGGCTCCAGCTCGACATCCGAACGCCGCCCTGATTGATCAGCCCCGCGGCGTCCACGTTCACGCTGGAAATCGTCACCCAGCCCGACGAGGCCCACACCCCGTAGCTAACCTGTTCGACGGTCGGTCTGACGTCGATGTTCGCGATGGTCACCGAGGCGTTGAGTATCTGGAACGCCGCCGTGGCCAAGGAGGGGGGATCGACCACGGCTTTCGCCCCCACGGCCGGGTCGGTCTTGATGGTGATGCTAGAGTTCCCCATCGTGAAGCCCTGGATGGTCACCTGCTCCGAATAGACGGCCGCGTCCTGGATGACGACGCAGGAGGGCCCCGTCAGGGTCTGCGGGAGGGCGTTCAGCCCGGCTTGGATGGTGCCGTACGAGCAGGTCTTGCAGACCACGCGCTGGACGGAGCACAGCGTCCCGCCCGGCTGGGACAGCGAGGCCTGGGCCGTCTGCCCGTACGAGCCCTGGTTCGCCCGCCCCCCGTTCGCCGCCGGCTCCGCCCCCAGCCCCTGGTCCGTCACCGGCTCCGCCGGGTCGCCGGCGTCGATGGTCGCCGCCTGGACGCCGTCGGTGGCGCCCGGGTAGCGCCCGTTGGTCACCGCCGAGCGCGGGTGGAAGTCCTCCACGCCCACCCCGGGGGCCACCCATTCCGGGTACGCCGCCAGCGAGTGCGTGTCCTGGACGGGACAGCCGGCCCCCGTCCAGAACGGCAGGGAGCACGGCACCGTGCCGTTGTAGAGCGTCCGGCTCAGCGTGTTCGAGGAGAAGTAGTCGTTGTAGTCCAATATCAGCCCCGCCGTGCTGTTGGCGTCCACCAAGACCGTGAACGACGTCCCCGTCACCCCGAACGAGCTCAGGAACACGTTGTTCTTGGCCGTCACCCCCGTCGAGCCGATCAGCCTCAGCAGGTAGGCGTTCGTGAACGCCGTCCCAGTCGAGTTGACGTCGTTGAAGGTCAGGGTGGTGTGGAGCGCCGTGGAGAGCCGGATGGCCTCATAGCTCCCCGCCGTCAGCGCGCCGGGGTTCGAGATGCGGTTGTGGTCGAAGCGCAGGCCGTCGGTGCCCTTCGCGAACACCCCGAAGGCCGTCACCCCCGACGCCGAGCCCGGGACGCGCAGCACCACGGCGTTGTTCGTGAACGTGGCCCCCGTCAGCAGGCCTTCGAGGAAGAGCCCGTAGGAGTCGTTCGTTATCGGCAGGCCGCCTATGACCGTGTTCGAGGTGAACCAGACCTGGGCCCCCGCCGCCTGGGTGCCCACCCAGACCCCGAAGCGCGCCCCCTGCATGGTGTTCGAGGAGAAGCGCAGCTTGCCTTGGTTATAGCCCGAGGACGGGCCCAGGCCCAGCGCCATGCCCGTCGTCAGGCCGCCGGAGATGACCGAGCTCGACACCGTCACGCTCATGTTCAAGGACGAGACGTTCAGGCCGTAGCCTCCCGCCCCCAGGCCCGCGATGACGTCGCCACCGAACACCGTGCCGGTCGACGCCGTCACCAGCGCCGCCGTGGCGGCCTGTATGAAGGAGTCCAGCACCGTCACCGAGGAGGACCTCAGCACCCAGAGGCCGTTGACGTTCGCCGCCCCGGCGGCGTTCACGCTGCTCCTCGTGATGACGGTGGCGTCCGCGTAGTTGTAGAGGTAGATGCCATGCCCGGCGGCGGCCTGGAAGTTGGAGCGGCTCACCACGTTGCCCGTAGAGTCGTCGACCAGCAGGGCGAAGCGCC
>JACQCN010000049.1 GCA_016201575.1 Candidatus Rokuibacteriota bacterium
TCCGGGAGCGGCGCTTCCGCGACCTCACGCTCTTTCCCCTCTCGGGAGAGTCCACCCTTAAGCTGGTGGACCTCTTCCCCAACACCCTGGTCGGGATGATGGCGGCCAAGTACCGGCCCCACGTCACCGCCTACGCCCTCCCCGTCCAGCACCTCGCCTCCCTCGGCGAGATCGAGCGCCTGCGGCGGCGGCTCCTGCGCGACCCGGAGATCCGCCGCATCTACGAGGCCGCCCGGGACGTCGACGTCGCGCTCGCCGGCATCGGCATGATCGCCGAGCAGACGCCGGGGTTCTGCGCGCTGGCCGAGTCCTACGGGGTGAGCGTCAAGCGGCTTCGCCAGCTCGGGGTCGTGGGCGAGATCAACTACCAGCCCTTCAACGCCGACGGGCGGATCGTCGAGGAGCCGGAGCTCCGGGCGCTGATGCGCCGGATCCTCTCGGTGGGCGGCGACCGCCTGCAGGCGCTGGCGAAGCGGCCCGACCGGCGGGTGATCGCGATCGCGGGCGGGCGCGCGAAGCTCGAGGCGATCCGGGGCGCCCTGCACGGGGGGTTCATGAACGTGCTGGTGACGGACGACGAGGTCGCGTCAGCGCTGACCGGCCGGTAGGCTCTCCTCCTCCCACACGCCGATCTTGCGAAACTTCTCGTAGCGCTCGCGTACGAGCTCCTCGCCCGACTTCGACTTGAGCGACCAGAGGTGCTCGCGGATCGCGGCCCGGAGGGTGGCGGCCGCGCCCTCCCAGTCGCGGTGGGCGCCCCCCACCGGCTCGGGCACCACCGCGTCGATCACGCCGAGCCGCCGGAGGTCCGGCGCCGTGATGCGCATCAGCTCCGAGGCCTCGGGGGCCCGCGCGCGGTCGCCCCAGAGGATGGCGGCGCAGCCCTCCGGCGAGATCACGGAGTAGATGGCGTACTCCAGCATGAGCACGCGGTTGCCGACGCCGATGGCCAGCGCCCCGCCGCTGCCCCCTTCCCCGATCACGACGGCCACCACCGGGGTGCGCAGGCCCGCCATCTCGCGCAGGTTCCGGGCGATCGCCTCCGCCTGCCCGCGCTCCTCGGCGCCGAGGCCCGGATACGCCCCGGGGGTATCGATGAAGGCGAGGAGGGGCTTGCCGAACTTCTCGGCGAGCTGCATCAGGCGCAGCGCCTTGCGGTAGCCCTCGGGGTGCGGCATGCCGAAGTTGCGCGCGAGGTTCTCCCGGGTGTCGCGCCCCTTCTGGTGGCCGATCATGACGACGGACTGGCCGTCGAAGCGGCCGAGGCCCCCCACGACCGCCTTGTCGTCTCCGAAGACGCGGTCGCCGTGGAGCTCGATCCAGTCCTCGATCAGGAGCCGGATGTAGTCGAGGGTGCGGGGGCGCTTGGGGTGCCGGGCCAGCTGGGTGCGCTGCCAGGCCGTGAGCGACGAGTATGTGCGCTGGCGGAGCCGCTTGAGCCGCTCCTCGAGCTTGGCGATCTCGTCGCTGCGCGGGAGCGCGTCGGCCTCGGCGCGCAGCTCCGCGATGCGGTTCTCCAGCTCGAGCAGCGGCTTCTCGAAGTCAAGCCCGTCGGGCATAGTCGAGAATTATAGCGCCGGCGCCGAGGAGCGTCTCGAGCTTCGCCACCAGCTCGCCGCTGCCGTCCACGGCCACGCGGCGCGCCCGGACCACGACCTCCTGCGCGGGGAGCAGCAGGTGGAGGAACACCGGCACCTCGCCGGGGTGCTCGGCGCAGCAGCGCTGCACCTCGGCCAGCCGCGCCTCGGCGTCGCTGTCGCCGATCACCCGGATCCGGCACGCCTGGGCCGCGCCCTCCGGCGGGCGGCCCGCTCCGTTGGCGGCCTGATCCAGCGGGCGGACCTCCTCGGCGAGGATCACCCGGCCCTTGTCGGTGTCGTCGACCCGGCCCACCACCAGCATGGGCTCGCGCGAGCGCAGGAGCGCGGCGGCGGCCTTGAAGGGGGCCGGGAACACGGTCAGCTCGATCGTGCCCTCCATGTCCTCGAACGTCACGAACGCCATGCGCTCGCCGCTCTTGGTCGGGATCTCCTTCATCGCCGCGACCTGGCCGAGGAGCCGCACGCGGGCGCCGGGCGACTTCGCCGGGACGTCGCCCGTGGTGGTGACGCCCAGCGACTCGATCAGCGGCCGGTACCGGGCGAGCGGGTGCCCCGAGATGTAGAAGCCGAGCACCTCCTTCTCGCCGGCCAGGAGCTGGTCCGTGTCCCACTCGGGCACGATCGGCACCTCGGCCGTTGCCGCGGGCGGCGCCGCCGCCCCCAGGTCGAAGAGCGAGACCTGGCCCTCCTCCCGGTCGCGCTGCTGGCGCTGCCCCGTCTCCATCGCCACGTCGAGCGTCGCCAGCAGGTGCGCCCGGGTGGGGCCGACCGAGTCGAAGGCGCCCGCCTTGATGAGGCTCTCCAGCATCCGCCGGTTCACCAGCCGCAGGTCCACGCGCGCGCAGAAGTCGGTCAGCGAGCGGAAGGGGCCGCCGGCGGCCCGCGGCTTCAGGATCGCCTCGATCGCGGTCTCCCCCACGTTCTTGATGGCGGCCAGGCCGAAACGGATCGTGTCGCCGGCCACGCTGAACTGCACCGCCGAGACGTTCACGTCGGGGGGCTGGATCTGGATGCCCATGGCCCGGCACTCCTCGACGTACTTCACGATCTTGTCGGTGTCCCCCGTCTCCGACGTGAGGAGGGCCGCCATGAACTCGACCGCGTAGTTGGCCTTGAAGTACGCGGTCTGGCAGCTCGCGGTCCTTCTTCCCCATCGCCCGCCGGAGCAGGTCGGCCTCGCCCATCGTGAAGCCGGCCATCTCCGAGGCGATCTGCATGATCTGCTCCTGGTAGACCATGATCCCGTACGTCTCGCGGGTGAACTTTTCCATCGCGGGGTGCTCGTAGGCGATCCGGGCCCGGCCGTGCTTGCGGGCGATGAAGTCGGGGATCAGGTCCATGGGGCCCGGCCGGTAGAGCGAGACGATGGCGATCACGTCCTCCAGGCGCTCGGGCTTGAGGCCGCGGAGGGCGTCCCGCATCCCCGCCGACTCGAGCTGGAACACGCCGAAGGTCTTCGCCTCGGAGAGGAGCGCGTAGGTCCGGGGGTCCTCGAACGGGACGGCGTCGAGGTCGATCCGCTCCCCCCGTGACTCCTCGATCAGCGTGGCCGTGTTGGCGAGCACGGTCAGCGTGCGGAGCCCGAGGAAGTCCATCTTCAGCAGGCCGAGCTTCTCGATCGGCCCCATCGCGTAGCCGGTGATCAGCTCGGGGCGCTTGGGGTCCTTGTAGAGCGCGATGTGCTCGTCCAGCGGGTCGTCGGAGATGACGACCGCCGAGGCGTGCACCGAGGCGTGGCGGGTGCAGCCCTCGAGGGTCTTGGCGATGTCCCAGAGCTCCCGCACCTGCGGCTGCGCGCGCACGGCCTCCGCCAGCGGCGGGCTCTTGGCGAGCGCGTCATCGAGCGTGATGTTCAGCGGGAAGTTGGGGACGAGCTTGGCGATCCGGTCGACGTCGTTGTAGGGCATGCCCAGGACGCGGCCGACGTCGCGGATGGCCGCCTTCGCCCCCAGCGTCCCGAAGGTGATGATGTGGGCGACGCGGTCGCGGCCGTACTTGTCGGCCACGTAGCGGATGACCTCGTCGCGCCGGTCGTCGGCGAAGTCCACGTCCATGTCGGGCATGGACACGCGCTCCGGGTTCAGGAAGCGCTCGAAGAGCAGGCCGTAGCGGATCGGGTCGACGTTGGTGATGCCGAGGCAGTAGGCGACCAGCGAGCCCGCCGAGGAGCCGCGCCCGGGGCCCACCGCGATGCCGTTCTTCCGCGCGTAGGCGATGAAGTCCCAGACGACGAGGAAGTACCCGGCGAAGCCCATCTTCTCGATCACCGCCAGCTCGTGATGGAGGCGTCTCTCGACGGCGTCGCCGGGCGTCGGGCCGTAGCGCCGGTGGAGGCCGTCCCCGGCGAGTTGCTGGAGGTAGGTCTCCAGCGTGTGACCCTCGGGGACCGTGTAGCGCGGGAGGTGGAAGTTCCCGAACTCGAGCGTCAGGTTGCAGCGCTCGGCCACCGCCAGCGTGTTCCGGCACGCCTCCGGGATCTCCGCGAAGACCCCGTGCATCTCCTCGGCCGACTTGACGTAGAACTCCTCGGTCGAGAACTTCCAGCGCTTCGGGTCGTTCATCGCCGAGCCGGTCTGGATGCAGAGGAGCGCCTCGTGGGCCCGGGCGTGCTTGGCCTCCAGGTAGTGCGAGTCGTTGGTGCCGACGACCGGGGCGCCGAGAGCGCGGGCGATCTCGAGCGTGGCCGCCGTCACCCTCACCTGCTCGTCGAGCCCGTGGGCCTGGACCTCCATGAAGTAGTTGTCGCGGCCGAAGACCTCCTGGTGCCAGCCGGCCGCGGCCCGGGCCCGCTCGGTCTCGCCCGCGCTGAGGAGCCGCGACACCTCGGAGTTGAGGCAACCGGAGAGCACGAGGAGGCCCTCGGCGTGGGCGGCCAGCAGCTCCCGGTCGACGCGCGGCTTGTAGTAGTAGCCCTCGAGGTACGCCCGGGAGACGAGCTTGATGAGGTTCCGGTAGCCCGTGAGGTCCCGCACGAGGACCGTGAGGTGGTTGGCGCCCTCGTAGGCGCTGTCCTGGGAGCCCCGCTCGGCGCGCTTGCCGGGGGCCACGTACAGCTCGCAGCCGAGGATCGGCTTGATCCCCGCCTTCTGGGCGGCCAGGTAGAAATCGATGGCGCCGAAGAGGTTCCCGTGGTCGGTCAGCGCGATCGCGGGGAACCGGAGCTCCTTGGCCTTGGCCACCAGCTTGTCGATCTGCGCGGCCCCGTCGAGCAGGCTGTACTCCGAGTGGACGTGCAGGTGAACGAAGTCGCTATGATGCATCGTCTATTTGCCTGCCGGCACCAGCTTGACTCTTCGCACGCTCAAGGCCCAACTACGGGTTCACCGGCACAGCCTTGTATCGGTCTCCTTCAATCCGAGCCACCTTCCTATCGGATCGTGGAATCTCGATTTCTGCGAGAAACTCACGAACGCGCTCTGTAACCGCATCGCGCGCCCCCACGGCCAGCCCCCATCGAAGACATTCATCGGCAAGCTGCTCTGGCGTTAGGCCCTCGGGGTGCGCGCTAAGCGTGGCGTAGAGCTTGGAATGTAGTGAAAGCTCTTGCCCCTCAAAGATTGAGGGAAATATCGAGGCATCATCCGGTGTCATTCCTTCCTCCGTCCGTTGAAATAAAAGGGCAGTAGGCCTGTCTCGACTGGATCGTTGCTCCACCGCGAAGTCTTCGCCCTCAATCGACGCTTACTCCCACTCGATCGTGCTCGGCGGCTTGGAGGAGACGTCGTAGACCACGCGGTTCACGCCCGGCACCTCGTTGATGATGCGGTTGCTGATCTTCCCCAGCAGGTCGTAGGGCAGGCGCGCCCAGTCGGCGGTCATCGCATCCTGGGAGGTCACGGCGCGGAGGGCGATCACCTGGGCGTAGGTGCGGAAGTCGCCCATCACGCCGACCGTGCGCACGGGCAGCAGCACCGCGAAGGCCTGCCACAGCTCGCGCTCGAGCCCGGCCGCCCGCACCTCCTCCTGCACGATCGCGTCGGCCTCGCGCAGCAGGTCCAGGCGCTCCTCGGTCACTTCCCCCAGCACGCGGATGGCGAGACCCGGCCCCGGGAAGGGCTGGCGCCATACGATGTCGGGGGGGAGCCCGAGCAGCTCGCCGAGCTGGCGCACCTCGTCCTTGAACAGTTCGCGCAGGGGCTCCACGAGCGTGAACTGCATCCGCGTGGGCAGGCCGCCCACGTTGTGATGGGTCTTGATCGTGGCCGACGGCCCGCGGAAGGAGATCGACTCGATGACGTCGGGGTAGAGCGTGCCCTGGGCGAGCCAGGGGATCGCGCCGAGCCGCCGCGCCTCCTCCTCGAACACCGTGATGAACTCCGCGCCGATGCGCTTGCGCTTGAGCTCGGGGTCACCGACGCCCCGGAGGGCCTCCAGGAAGCGCCGGGAGGCGTCCACGTGGACGAGGTTGATCTTGAAGGCGTCGCGGAAGGTGTGGACCACGGCCCCCGCCTCGCCCTTGCGCAGCACGCCGTTGTCGACGAACACGCACGTGAGCTGGTCGCCGATCGCCCTGTGCACGAGCACGGCCACCACGGAGGAGTCGACGCCGCCCGAGAGCGCGCACAGCACCCGGTCGCGGCCGACCTTCGCGCGGATCGCCTCCACGGCGGAGTCGATGAAGGAGGCCATCGACCAGTCGCGCTTGACCCCGCAGATCTCGAGGAAGTTCTGGAGAACGACCTTGCCCTGGGATGTGTGGGCGACCTCGGGGTGGAACTGCACGGCGAAGAGGCGGCGCGCCTCGTCCGCCATGGCGGCGACGGGGCAGTTGTCGGTCGAGCCGAGGGCCGTGAAGCCGGCCGGCGGTCGCACCACGGTGTCGCCGTGGCTCATCCAGACGGTCAGGCCGTCCCGCGTGTCGGGCGTGACGCCCGTGAAGATCCCGTCCGCTTGCCGGAGCCTCAGCGCGGCCCGGCCGTACTCCCGCCGCTCGGCCGGCACCACCTCGCCGCCGAGCAGGTAACCCATCGCCTGCATCCCGTAGCAGATGCCCAGCACGGGAACGCCGGCGTCGAAGAGCGTCCGCGGCGGGAGCGGGGCGTTCTCCTCGTAGACGCTCGAGGGCCCGCCGGAGAGGATGATCCCCTTGAAGCCGGCCTGCAGGATGTCGCCGATCGGGTGCGTGCACGGGAAGATCTCGGAGTAGACCGACATCTCCCGGATGCGGCGGGCGATGAGCTGGGTGTACTGCGACCCGAAGTCGAGAACCGCGATCTTGTCGGCGGTCACCACCGGGGGGAGGCCGCTTTCAGCGCGGACGGCCGAGCTTCTGCGCCTGCTGGAAGACCTTGCCTTCCGTCTTGATCGCGGGGGCGATGATCAGCTCGGTGAGCTGCAGCTCCCGGATGTTCCGGGCGCCGACCGAGCCCATGCAGGTCCGGATCGCGCCGACCAGGTTCAGCGTGCCGTCCTCGGTGAAGGCGGGGCCGAACAGGATCTGCTCGAGCGGGCCCGCCACGCCCACCCGGATGCGGGTGCCGCGGGGCAGGTTCTGGTGCGGCGTGGCCATGCCCCAGTGGTAGCCGCGGCCGGGGGCCTCGGTCGCCCGGGCGAAGGCGGAGCCGATCATCACCGCGTCGGCGCCCGACGCGAGCGCCTTGCACACGTCCCCGCCCGTCGTCATACCGCCGTCGGTGATGATGGGCACGTAGCGTCCGGTCTTCTTGTAGTAGAAATCGCGCGCCGCCGCGGAGTCCGCGGTGGCCGTGACCTGCGGCACGCCCAGGCCGAGCACCTCGCGGCTGGTGCAGGCCGCGCCCGGGCCCACGCCGACCAGGAGCGCGTCCACGCCGCACTCCATCAGCTCCAGGCAGGCCTCGTAGGTGACGACGTTGCCGACGATCAGCGGGATGGCCAGCTGCGTCTTCAGCTTCTTCAGGTCGACCTGGACGTACTCGGTGGCGAGGTGGCGCGCGGTGGTGACGGTGGACTGGACGATGAAGAGGTCGGCGCCGGCTTCCTGGGCGATCTGGGCGAAGCGCTCGGCGCGCTGGGGGATCGA
>JACQCN010000096.1 GCA_016201575.1 Candidatus Rokuibacteriota bacterium
ATCGCTCCGCAGGTGGTCCACGGTGCGCGCCAGCTCCTGGGTCTCGCCCCGCAGCGTGACGATCTCGTGCTCGAGCGCCTCGACCTCCTGCTTCATCTGCCAGACGCGGAGGAGGCCGGTGCTGCCGTAGACGATCATGGCGACCGCCAGCAGGCCCAGCGCGCCCCCCACCACGCGCGGGCTCACCGGCGGGTGCGGGTGTAGAGGCTGCGACCCGGCCACGAGCCCAGCTGCCCGAGCTCTTCCTCGATGCGCAGCAGCTGGTTGTACTTGGCGGTGCGCTCGCCGCGGGCCAGGGAGCCGGTCTTGATCTGCCCGGCGTTGACGGCCACGGCGAGGTCGGCGATGAAGGTGTCCTCGGTCTCCCCCGAGCGGTGGGAGATGACGGTCCCGTAGCCCGCCCGCTTGGTCAGCTCCACGGCCTCGAGCGTCTCGGTCAGCGTCCCCACCTGGTTCACCTTCACGAGCACGGCGTTGGCGATCCCCTGGCTGATCGCCTGCTGGATGAGGGCGGGGTTGGTGACAAAGATATCGTCACCGACGAGCTGGACCCGCTCGCCGAGCCGCCGCGTCAGCATGCCCCAGCCCGGCCAGTCGTCTTCGCCGAGGCCGTCCTCGATGGAGCAGATCGGGTAGCGCCCGACGAGCGACTCGTACAGCTCGATCATCTGGTCGGCCGTGCGCTCGACCCGGTCGACGCGGAGCCGGTAGCGGCCGTTGTCCTGGGCGAACTCGCTGGCCGCGACGTCGAGGGCCAGCAGCACGTCGTCGCCGGGCCGGTAGCCCGCGCGCTCGATGGCCACCATGAACAGGTCGAGCGCGGCCGTGTTCGAGCCGAGCGCGGGGGCGAAGCCGCCCTCGTCGCCCACGCCCGTGGAGAGCCCCTTGTCCTTCAGCAGGCCCTTCAAGGTGTGGAACACCTCCACGCCCACCCGCAGCGCGGCCGAGAAGCTCTCCGCGCCCGCCGGCACCAGCATGAACTCCTGGATGTCGAGGCCGTTGTCGGCGTGCACGCCGCCGTTCAGCACGTTCATCTGCGGCACCGGCAGGAGCCGGGCGCCGACGCCGCCCAGGTAGGCGTAGAGCGGCAGGCCCACCTCGTCGGCGGCCGCCCGCGCCACCGCCAGCGAGACGCCGAGGATCGAGTTGGCGCCGAGGGCCGACTTGTTGGGCGTGGCGTCCAGGTCGATCATCGCCTGGTCGATCGCGCCCTGCTCGGTCGCGTCCATCCCCTCGATCTCGGGCCCGATGGTCTCCTCGACGGTCTGGACCGCCCGCTGGACCCCCTTGCCGAGGTAGCGCTTGGGCTCGCCGTCGCGCAGCTCGACGGCCTCGCGCTTGCCGGTCGAGGCGCCCGAGGGGACGGCGGCGCGACCCCAGGCGCCCGACTCCAGGGCGACCTCCACTTCCAGGGTGGGATTGCCGCGCGAGTCGAGGATCTCGCGGGCGTAGACGGCGGTGATCGCGGACACGGTTACGACCTCCGTTCGAGCACGAAATCGGCGAGGACGCGGATCGGCTCGGCGCCGGGCCCGAGGGGCGCCAGCGCCGCCTTCGAGTCCTCGATCAGCGTCTTCGCCTTGACGCGGGACGCCGCGAGGCCGTGGTGCTCGGGGTACGTCGCCTTCTGCTTGCGCTGATCGCTCCCGGCCGTCTTGCCGAGCTCGACCAGGCTGCCGTCCACGTCGAGAATATCATCCACGATCTGGAATGCGAGGCCGAGGTGGCCCCCGGCGGCGCGCACGGCGGCGAGCTGCGCGGGCGTGGCTCCCCCGCGCCGGGCGCCGCTCACGAGGGCGGCGCGGAGCAGCGCCGCCGTCTTGTGGGTGTGGATGTACTCGAGCGTCTCGGCCGAGATCTGCTTGCCCTCGGACTCGATATCCACCACCTGCCCGCCCACCATGCCGAGCGTGCCGGCGGCGTCGGCGATCTCGGCGACGACGTCGCGGAGCGCCCGCGGATCGGGCACCGTGTCGGCGTTGTCGGCGATCAGGCGGAAGGCCAGCGTGAGGAGGCCGTCGCCGGCGAGGATCGCGATCGCCTCGCCGAAGGCCTTGTGGCTGGTCGGCCGGCCGCGGCGGAAGTCGTCGTCGTCCATCGCGGGCAGGTCGTCGTGGATCAGCGAGTACGTGTGGATGCACTCGAGCGCGCACGCGGTCGGCAGCACCTGCCGCAGGCTGCCCCCCACCGCCTCCGCCCCCGCGATGACCAGGATCGGGCGCAGGCGCTTGCCGCCCGCGAACAGGCTGTAGCGCATCGCCTGGTGGACCGTCGCCGGGGGCACGTCCTCGCCGGGCAGAGCCGCCTCCAGCGCCCGATCGACCGCCGCCCGGCGGTCGGCGAGGTAGGCGGGCAGGTCGAAGCCGCTCACCGCTCGTCGTCGGGTTCGACGGTGAACGGCTGGGTCTTGAGCAGCCCGGCCTCGTCCTTCAGCAGGAGCTCGACGCGGCGCTCCGCCTCGTCGAGGTACTTGGCGCAGTGGCGGGCCAGCGCGATGCCCTCCTCGAAGGCCTTGAGCGAGTCCTCCAGGGACAGGTCGCCGGATTCGAGCGCGCCCACGATCTGCTCGAGGCGCGTCAGGCACTCTTCAAACTTGGGGTCGCTCATCGCGCTCCTTCGCCTCGACCACGGTGCATTCGAGCGTGCCCTCGTGCAGCAGGACGCTCACCGGGTCGCGCGGCGCGACCTGGCGGGCGCTCCGCACGATCTCGCCCGACGGCGTCCGCGTGACGCTGTAGCCCCGGCCCAGCACGGCCAGCGGCGAGAGGCCGTCGAGCTTGCCGGCGAGGACCCGGAACCGGTGCTGCGAGCGGTCGAGGGCCCGCCGGGCGCCGGCGTCGAGACGGCCCTGCAGGCGGCCGAGCAGCCCGCGGCCGCTGGCAATCCTGACAGCCGGGTTCGAAGAATGCAACCGCTGAGTTGTCAGCGCGAGCCGGTGGCGAACGTGGCGCCGGCTCCGGTCGAGGCCGTTGCGGAGCCGGAACTCGAGCTCGTCCAGCCGGCGGTGGGCGTCGCGCAGGGGGCGGGCCGGATCGGTCAGCACCCGGCGCTCCAGGAGCCAGCGCAGGCGCTCGCGGTGCGCCTCGAGCCGGCGCTGGAGCGCGCGGGCCAGGCGGTGGCGGAGGTCGCGCACGCCCTCGACCACGGCCTCCTTCTCCCGCACCACCAGCTCGGCGGCGGCCGAGGGCGTGGGCGCCCGCAGGTCGGCGACGAAATCGGCGATCGTGAAGTCCACCTCGTGGCCGACGGCGGAGATGACCGGAACCTTGGAGGCGACGATCGCCCGCGCCACGACCTCCTCGTTGAAGGCCCAGAGGTCCTCGAGCGAGCCCCCGCCCCGCCCCACGATGATCACGTCGACGTCGCCCAGGCGGTTCAGGTCGGCGATGCCCTCGGCGATCTCGAGCGCCGCCCCGTCGCCCTGCACGCGCGCAGGGCGCAGCAGGATGTGGAGGTCCCGGAAGCGGCGGCCGATGACGCGCAGCATGTCGCGGATCGCCGCGCCCGTGGGCGACGTGACGATGCCGATCTTCCGCGGGAAGCGCGGGAGCGGGCGCTTGCGGCCCGGGTCGAAGAGGCCCTCGCCCTGGAGGCGGGCCTTGAGCTGCTCGAACGCGACCTGGAGCGCGCCCACGCCCTTGGGCTCCATCAGCTCGACCACCATCTGGTACTCGCCCCGCGGCGGGTAGACCTCGAGGCTCCCGAAGGCGATCACGTGGAGGCCGTCCTCCGGCTCGAAGCGGATCCGGCGCAGGCGGTTCCGAAAGAGCACCGCGCGGATCTGGGCCTGGTCGTCCTTGAGCGTGAAGTAGGCGTGGCCGGAGGCGGGGACGCGCAGGTTGCTGATCTCGCCCTCGACCCAGAACGGCGGGAACTGCTGCTCCAGCACCTCGCGCAGGCGCGCGGTGAGCTGCGACACGGTGTAGACCTGGCGGTCGTTCATCAGTCCGTTGTTTTCACCCGCGGAGCGTCGTTGTTTTCACCCGCGCGACGGCGTTCTTTTCACCCGAGGAGCGTCATTGTTTTCACCCGCGCAGCGTGCCGATGGGTCCTGGCACGGCCTCGCGCGAGTCTATTCTCCGCAGAACCATCACGTGCCCCTTGCCCTACACAACCCCAGAGCTGGCGCCCGGCGGGAGCATCGCGCTTCGCAAAAAGCATCACGTTCCCTGCCCTACCCGATCCCGCACCCTGCGCCGGATGGCGAGTCGCGTGTTCTTCGGGAGCATGCCGCTTCGCACAGCGATCACGTGCCCCTGCCCTACGGGAGACCGAGCTGGCGCTGGGCGGCGTTGAGCGTGTTCTTCAGGAGCATCGCGATCGTCATCGGGCCGACGCCGCCGGGGACGGGCGTGATCGCGGCGGCGCGCGGGCTCACCGAAGCGAAGTCCACGTCGCCCACGAGCTTGCCCGTCTCCAGGCGGTTGATGCCCACGTCGATCACCCACGCGCCTTCCTTGACCATGTCGCCCCGGATCACCTGCGGGCGGCCGGCGGCCACGCAGAGGACGTCGGCCCGGCGCGTGTGGGCGGCCAGGTCGCGCGTGCGCGTGTGGCACATCGTGACCGTCGCGTTCCGCGCGAGGAGGAGCTGGGCGAGGGGCTTGCCCACGATGCGGGAGCGGCCGATCACGACGGCCTCGGCCCCGCTGAGCTGGGCGCCGTAGTGGTCGAGTATCTCCATGCAGCCCGCGGGCGTGCAGGGCACCACGGTGGGCGAGCCGGCGAGGAGGCGGCCGAGGTTCAGCGGGTGGAAACCGTCCACGTCCTTCTCGGGCGCGATCGTCGCGATGGCGGCGTCCTCGTCGAGGCCCCGGGGAAGCGGGAGCTGGAGCAGGATGCCGTGGACGTCGCGGTCGGCGTTGAGCGACTCGAGGAGCCGGATCAGCTCCGGCTGCGTCAGCCCCTCGGGGTAGAGGTGGTCCGTGGACACGATGCCGACCGAGTCCGCCGCCTTCTTCTTGCTGGCGATGTAGATCTTCGACGGCGCGAGGTCCCCGACCAGCACGACCGCGAGCGCCGGCGTCGCCCGCCGGCTCGACGCTAGCTCGCGCACGCCGGCCTGGACCTCGCCGAGGACCTTCTGGGCGACCGCTTTGCCGTCGAGGAGCTTCAAGCGGGGACGCGGAGACGCTGGATG
>JACQCN010000097.1 GCA_016201575.1 Candidatus Rokuibacteriota bacterium
CGGTCGACCTTCGTCGGGTCCTTGCCCGAGAAGGCGCCGCCGCCGTGGGGGCACGAGCCGCCGTAGGTGTCGACGATGATCTTGCGCCCGGTGAGCCCGGTGTCGCCCATCGGCCCGCCCGTGACGAAGCGGCCGGTCGGGTTGATGTGGAACACGGCCTTCTTCCGGTCGAGGAGGTGGGCGGGGATCGTCGGCAGGATCACCTGTTCGATCACGTCGTCCCGGATCTTCGAGCTCTCGACGTCGGGGGAGTGCTGCGTGGAGATGACCACCGTCTCCACCGAGACCGGCTGGCCGTTGACGTAGCGGATCGACACCTGGCTCTTGCCGTCCGGCCGGAGGTAGTCGATCTGCCCGCTCTTGCGCACCTCGGACAGCTTGTGGGCGAGGCGGTGGGCGAGCATGATCGGCAGCGGCATCAGCTCCTCGGTCTCGCGGCAGGCGTACCCGAACATCAGGCCCTGGTCGCCGGCGCCGAGGTTGTCGACGCCCATCGCGATGTCGGCCGACTGCTCGTCGATCGCGGTGACGACGCCGCAGGTCTCGTAATCGAACCCGTACTTCGCCCGCGTGTACCCGACCCCTTTGACGGTGTCCCGTGCGATGCGCGGGATGTCGACGTAGCAGGACGTGGTGATCTCGCCCGCGACCACGACGAGGCCGGTGGTCAGCAGCGTCTCGCACGCCACCCGGCCCGTGGGGTCCTGGGCGATGATCGCGTCCAGCACCGCGTCGGAGATCTGATCGGCCATCTTGTCGGGATGGCCCTCGGTCACCGACTCCGAGGTGAAGATGTACTCGTCCCGGGTCATGTTCCCTCCCCTGGGTAGGACGAAATTTTCGTTCATGCTAACACGCCGGCGGAAGCGCTCTCAAGGACGAAGTCGGCGTTTGACCTCCTCGAGCAGGGGGACCGCCCACGGATCGACGCCGCGGAGCAGCGCGAGGTAGTAGCTCGTCCACTGCCCGAGGTAGATCAGCGAGAGGAGGCGGGCCAGCCGCCCCTCGCCCCGCGACCAGACCTCGGCGAGGCCCCCCGCGACCGGCTCGACGAGCGCCCGGACCACCGCGAAGCGGCGGGCGACGTCGGGGTGCTCCCCGCGGTCGCGAAGGAAGATCGCCTGGAGCCGGTCGGCCTCGGGCGCGCGCCAGGCCTCGATCTCGTTGTGGTTCATCTCGGGCAAGGCGCCGGCGACGGCGAAGCGCTTGGCGTTCTCCTCGACGTCGGTCTTCCAGCGGTAGGCCACGCTCCCGGTGAGCTCGCCACCGTAGACGACGGGCACGCGGTCGCCGACCGCCAGCGCGAGCCGCTTGGCCTCGTTCTGCTCCACCGGCCGCGCGGGCGCGAGCTCGTCGGCGAGCGCGGCCACCGTCTCGAGCGCCTCGGCGACCTCCGCCTCGGGCACGGTGGGAAGGCCGGCGGACTCGAGGATCCCCAGCAGCGGGAAGAAGAGGGAGCCGAGCGCCATGCGCGGCATCAGCCCCGGGGGCAGGGTCACCACGGGGGCGCCATGCCGCGCCGCCAGCGCGGCCAGCCGGCCGCCGCGAGTGACGGCCGCGGTGGCGGCGCCCGCCTTCACCGCCGCCTCGAACGCCGACACCGCCTCCACGGTCTCGCCCGAGTACGAGGCGGCGATGACGAGCGCGCCGGGGCCCACCAGCGCCGGGAGCCCGTAGCCCCGATGAGTCAGCACGGGCACGCTCAGCCGGTCGGCGAGGCAGGTCGCCAGGAGATCGCCGCTCGCCGCCGAGCCGCCCATCCCCGCGACGACGACCAGGCGCGGCAAGGCGAGCCGGACGGGCGGGGATGGATGGAGGCCGAGCCCCTCGCGGCACTGGTCCGGGAAGCGCCGCAGCACCTCGCGCGCGGCGTGGGGGTCGAGCCGCTCGATGGCGTCGAGGTCGTCGAGCGGCGGTCCGGCCGGAACGCGGACGCGGCCCTCACTCACGATCGAGGTCCCGGTGCACCACCATCGGCGGCAGGCTCTGGCTCTCCAGGAACTGCCGGAGCGCTTCCACGAGCGCCACCGAGCGGTGGCGGCCCCCGGTGCAGCCCACGGCGATCGTGAGGTAGGCCTTCCCTTCCCGCCGGTAGAACGGCAGGAGGAACGTGAGCAGATCCTGCAGCCGCGTGAGGAACTGGCGGCTCTCGTCGTGCCGGAAGATGTACTCGCCCACGGCGGGGTCGCGCCCGTCGAGGGTCCGCAGGCCGTCGACGAAGTGCGGGTTGGGCAGGAACCGCGCGTCGAAGACGAGGTCCGCGTCGTAGGGGATGCCGTGCTTGTAGCCGAACGAGACGAGCGAGGTGGCGAGCCCCGGGCGCGTCTTCGGCGTGCCGTACAGCTCGATCAGCAGGTCCTTGAACTGGTGCACCGTCAGCGTCGACGTGTCGACGATCCGGTCGGCGATCTCCCGGAACTGGGCCAGCGCCTTTCGCTCGGCCCGGATCCCGTCCAGGATGTTCCCGTTCCCCGCCAGCGGGTGCTTGCGCCGCGACTCGTGGTAGCGCCGCACGAGCGCCTCCTCGCCCGCCTCCAGGAATAGCACCTCGACCCGGTGGTTGCGGCGGCGGAGCTCCTGCAGCGCCTCCAGCAGATGGGGGAGGTACTCGCCCTCACGCACGTCGATCCCGAGGGCCACGTTGCGGATGTCGCGCGTGGAGCGCGAGGTCAGCTCGGCGAAGGTCGGGATCAGCGTGGTGGGCAGGTTGTCGACGCAGAAGTAGCCGATGTCCTCGAAGCACTTGATGGCAAAGCTCTTGCCCGCTCCGCTGAGCCCGGTGATGATGACGAAGGACACCGTCGAGGAGGCCACGCCTCGGGCTCTCGCCGCCGCTCCCGGGCCGGTTACCGCTTGCGGGGCGCCAGCCGCCGCTGGTGCGACGGCAGGATCCCCAGCTCCTCGCGGTACTTGGCCACCGTGCGTCGGGCGATCGTCAGGCCCCGCCCCTTGAGGATCTGCGCCACTTCCTGGTCCGACAGCGGCTTGGCCTGGTCCTCGTTGGCGAGCAGGTCCTGGATCATCTTCTTGACCGAGACCGAGGAGACCATCTCGCCGTCGCCCGAGGCGATGCCGCTGTGGAAGAAGTACTTCAGCTCGAACAGCCCCTGGGGCGTCTCCACGTACTTGTTGGTGGTCACCCGGCTGATCGTCGACTCGTGCATGCTGATGTCCTCGCCGACGTCGCGCAGCGCGAGGGGCCGCAGGTACGGGAGGCCCTTGTCGAGGAACTCGCGCTGGAACTTCACGATGGACTGGGTGACCTTGCGGAGGGTCCGCTGCCGCTGCTCGACGCTCTTGATCAGCCACATGGCCGAGCGGAGCTTCTGCTCCACGTACTGGCGCGCCTCGTCGCCCGAGCTCCGGAGGAGCGAGCGGTAGAGCGAGTTGACCCGGAGCCGCGGGATGCCGTCCTCGTTGAGGATGACCGCGTAGTCCGCGCCCATCTTGATGACGGAGACGTCGGGCACGATGTAGCGGGAGTCGTTGCTGCCGAAGGGGCGCCCCGGCTTGGGCTCGAGCCCCATGATCTCCTCCACCGACTCCATGATGCGGTCGAGGGGGAGCTTGAGGATGCGGGCGATCTCCGGGTAGCGCCGGCGGCTCAGGTCCTCGAAGTGCTGCTCGACGATCTCCACGGAGACGGGATCCGGGTTGGGATCGCGCCGGAGCTGGATCAGCAGGCACTCCTGGACGCTCCGGGCGGCCACGCCGGGCGGGTCGAACTTCTCCTGGACGAGCGTCAGGACCTTCTCGACCTGGTCCACCGTGGTCTGGCACCGCTCCGCGATGTCGGCGAGCTCCGTCCGCAGGTAGCCGTCCTCGTCGAGGTTGCCGATGATCTCCTCGCCGATGCGGCGGACGGCCGGATCCTCGGTGGCGAAGCGGAGCTGCTCCTCCAGGTGGTCGCTCAGCGAGGAGGTCGTGCGGGCGATGTTCTCGAAGGGCAGCTCCTCGCGCTCCTCCTGGGCGACCAGCGAGCGCTCCTCGTGGTGGTCGAAGAGCACGGCGGTCAGGTCGAAGGGCAGCTCGTCGGTCTGCCGCTCCGCCGTGGTCTCCACCGGGGCCGGCTCCGGCGGCGGGGCCGCGGCTTCGGGCTCGGTCGCGCCCGCCGGGGTCTCCCCTTCGGCCGGCACTTCCTCGAGGAGCGGGTTCTCCAGCAGCTCCTTCTGCACCACTTCCTGCAGCTCCAGCGTCGACAGCTGCAGGAGCTGGATCGCCTGCTGGAGGAGCGGGGTCATGACGACCCGCTGGCTCTGTCGTAACGAGAGACGCGCCTCCATCGCCATACGTCGGGTTCCTTTGCGCTCTAGCCGGCCGCTGAAAAAGGCCCGATCAACTCGGGCCTCGCCTCGCGGCGGGCGTCCCGCCGACGCCGCTCAGCTCGAACGGCCACGTACGTCTCAGTCGTCGCGATCCACTCGGGCCTCGCCTCGCGGCTCCGCCGCTGAGCTCGAAAGGCCACGCCGCCTCGCATCTGGACCCTCTTGAGCGGCCTGCGCGGTTTTCCGGCATGGTCTTAGAGGGAGAACTTCTCGCCGAGGTAGATCTCGCGCGCCGTGGGGTCGTTGGCCAGCTCCGTCGTCGTCCCCGACACGAGGATCTTCCCGTCGAACAGGATGTACGCGCGATCCGTGATGGCCAGCGTCTCGCGCACGTTGTGGTCCGTGATCAGGATGCCGATCCCCCGCTCGGTCAGGCGCGCGATGATCTCCTGGATGTCGCCGATCGCGATGGGGTCGATGCCGGTGAAGGGCTCGTCGAGGAGCAGGTAGCTCGGCGCCGTCACGAGGGCGCGGGTGATCTCGAGCCGGCGGCGCTCCCCGCCCGACAGGGTGAAGGCCGGGTAGCGGGCGAGCGGGGTCAGGTCGAGCTCGGCGAGCAGCTCCTGGACGCGCGCGCGCCGCTCGCCCGGGCTCAGGTCGAGCGTCTCCAGGATCGCCAGCAGGTTCTCCTCCACCGTGAGCTTCCGGAAGACCGAGGACTCCTGCGGGAGGTACCCGACGCCGAGGCGGCAGCGCTTGTACATCGGCAGCGACGTGATCTCCTGGCCCTCCAGGAAGATCCGGCCGCCGTCGCACCCGATGAGCCCCACCATGATGTAGAAGGACGTGGTCTTGCCGGCGCCGTTGGGGCCGAGCAGGCCCACGACCTCACCGCGCTGGATGTCGAGCGAGACGTTGTCCACCACCTTGCGACGCTTGAACCACTTGGACAGGCCCTGCGCGACCAGTCCTTCCATCTCAGTTCTTGCACTCGGGCTGGGCCTTGGCCGGGGCGCCCGCCGGCTTCTCTTCCTTCTGGTAGAAGATGGCCTTCACGCGCTCCTGCTTGCCGCCCTGGACCACGCTCCGCTCCTGGTTGAGGAAGATCGTGATCCGCTCCCCGGTGACCACGTTGTCGGACTGCCAGACGCGGGCGTTGCCGATCAGCTCGACGCGCTCCTCGCCGTCGTAGTACTCGGAGCGCTTGGCGGTGCCCGTGCGGCAATCGCGCGTGATGATCCGGACGTTGCCGGTGGAGATGGTGCGGATCACGCGGTTGCCGGCCTCGTCGAGGTACACCTCCATGCGATCGGCGTACTGGACGGAGCCGTTCTGGCGGGCGACGACGTTCCCGGTGAAGATGACGAGGCTCTCCTTCTGGAAGCTCTCCATGTGGTCCGCGTCGACCGTCACCGGCTGGTTCTTGTCCTCCGCGGGCTTGGCGGCGGCCTTGGCCGCCGGCGCCGCCGGCTTGGCGGCCGGCGGCTGCTCGGCGAGCGCGGGGGCCGCGCCCGCCGCCAGCGCCGCCAGGAGGAAGGCCGGGATCGCGCGCGTCACTGGGAGAGCCTCGGGAACTCGGTGAACTGCGCTCGCACCCGGCCCTTGACCTCGGCGGTCTGCTGCGTCATGTCCACCTCGAGTCCGGAGCCTTCGATCACGCTGCCAGCACGGGTGATCTTCACGGGGGCGTCGGTCCACAACCGCTTGGCCCCAGCCTGCCATCGAAGTACGGACGTCTCAAGCCGGAGGCCGTCGCTCGAGACCACGACCACGTTTTTCCGCAGCTCCAGGTCCTTGGTGGCCTGCCTCACGTCGCCCTCGTCGCCGCGCGCGCGCCAGGTCCGCTGGGGCTGCTGGATGTCCACCACGGGCTGGCGCAGGCCCGTGCGCCCTTCCCCTTCGAAGATCTCGGCCTGGTCGGCCACCAGCTTCCAGCGGACGTTGCCCGACTCCTCCTCGAGCTGCACTTCCTTGATCCGGTAGTCCGCCTTGGAGGTCACCGGCTCCGTCGGCTCCACCCGGTTGGCGCGGCTTCGCACAATCAGGGTGCCGGTCACGAGCACCACGAAGAGGCCAACGGCCGTCAGAATCCAGAGAGATATTCGTTGCATAGCAGATTCGATGCAATTTCGGTACCAGACTATCACAACGGGCGGGTGGGCGGAAGCGAAATGAGGTCAGACGCCGGGCGGCGGCCACGCTCCCCGAGCTTTGAGGAGCCACTCGATCGCCTCGCGGACCGCTCCGGAACCTCCGGGAAGTCTCGAGATCCAGTGCGCGACCCGCCGCACCTCGCGGACGGCGTCGGCGGGAGCGAGCGCCAGCCCCACGCGCGTGAGGAGGGCGAGATCCTGCAGGTCGTCGCCCATGAAGGCGACGTCTCCCGGCACGATTCCCCGCCGGTTGCACAGGTCCGGAAGCAGGGCGACCTTGTCGCGAACCCCCTGGTGGACCTCCCGCACCCCCAGATCCTCGAGCCGCCGGGACACCGCGGTGGAGCTGCGGCCCGAGACGACCGCGACGTCGAGCCCCGCCGCGCGGGCGGCGACGATGGCGTGGCCGTCGCGCACGTAGAACACCTTGGTTTCCTCGCCGGCCGGGCCGTAGACCAGTCGGCCGTCGCTGAGCACGCCGTCGACGTCGAGGATCAGCAGCCGGATTCCCCGCGCGCGTCGCGCGGCCTCCCGAGTCCTCATTCGCCGTGAGCCGGACTACGCTCGCAGCCCCCCTCCGAGGAAGTCATACGATCTTGGCGCGGAGGATGTCGTGCAGGTGGATGATGCCCGTCGGGCGGTGGTCCGCGTCGACGATGATCAGGCTCGTGATGGCGAAGGACTCCATCACCTCGAGGGCCTTGGCCGCCAGCTCCTCCGCCCGGATCAGCTTGGGCTCCGTGGTCATGCAGTCGCGCGCCCGGAGGCCCAGGACCGAGGTCTCCCGGAGGTGGAGGCGGCGGAGGTCGCCGTCGGTCACCACCCCGCAGAGCCGTCCCGCCGAGTCCACCACCGTCGTCATGCCGAGCCGCTTGGCCGTCATCTCCACGACCACGTCCTTCAGCATCGTGTCCGCCGGCACGACGGGCACCGCGGGACCGGCGTGCATCAGGTCGGCGACGCGGAAGAGGGCCCGCCAGCCGAGCGTGCCCTTGGGGTGGAGCGCGGCGTAATCGGCCGGCCCGAGGCCCCGGCGGTCGAGCAGCACCATCGCGAGCGCGTCGCCCATCGCGAGGACCGCGGTCGTGCTGGTGGTGGGCGCCAGATTCATCGGACACGCCTCCTCGGCCACGCTGACGTCGACGACGACGTCGGACTGCCGCGCGAGGGTGGACCGGGGATCGCCCGTGAGGAGCACGATGGGCGTGCCGAGGCGCTTGAGGTGCTCGAGGATCGCGAGCATCTCGCTGGTCTCGCCCGAGTTCGAGACGGCGAGGATCACGTCGTCCCGGGCCACCATGCCGAGGTCGCCGTGCACCGCCTCCCCGGGGTGGAGGAAGTAGGCGGGTGTGCCCGTCGAGGCGAGCGTCGCGGCGATCTTGCGGCCGATCAGCCCCGACTTGCCCATCCCGCACACGATGGCCCGGCCGCGGCAGCCGTGGAGCAGCTCGACCGCGCGGTCGAAGCGCGCGTCGAGCCGGGGCACGAGGGCGAGGATCCCTTCGGCTTCCATCCTCAGCACCCGCGCGGCGAGAACTCGGAGGGGGGCTCCGCCCCCCTTCCGAACCTCCCCCCGGTCGGATTGCGCCGGCGAAGCCGGCCCTCGAAGCGGCGCTTCGTCGGAGGCGGGCCGCGGATCTCTTCCCAACGTAGCCGGGGAAAGTCGCCGCGCGCGCGGCGGTCGAGTGGACGCGGGTTGGGTGGGCCGTGCATTCGAAGCAGTGCGGCGGCGCGTGGTCACTGGCCTGACCCCCTCTCCCGAATGCCACCGGCGGTTCGAGCGCCGGCTTTGCCGGCGCTATCCCCCGGGGGGAGGTTCGGAAGGGGGGCGGAGCCCCCCTCCGAGAAAGGGACGGCGGCGCGGATGGCGAGGATCTGGTCGAGCAATCGCGGGAGGTCGTCGATCCGCAGCATGTTGGGACCGTCGGAGAGCGGGCGGCCGTCGGGCAGCGTGCGGTCGGGGTCCTCGTGCATCTCCATGAAGAGGCCGTCGACGCCGAAGGCCACCGCGGCGCGCGCGAGGGCGGGCACATACTTGCGCTCGCCGCCGGAGCGGTCGCCGGCGGCGCCGGGAAGCTGGACGGAGTGCGTGGCGTCGAAGACGACGGGATACCCGAGCTCCCGCATGTCGCCGAGGCCGCGCATGTCCACGACCAGGTTATTGTAGCCGAACGACGTGCCCCGCTCGGTCAGCAGGATGCGCTCGTTGCCGGCCGATCGGATCTTCTCGGCCACGTTCCTCATGTCCCGCGGCGCCAGGAACTGGCCCTTCTTCACGTTGACGGGCTTGCCGGTGCGCGCGCAGGCGAGGAGCAGGTCGGTCTGCCGGCAGAGGAAGGCGGGGACCTGGAGGACATCCAGCACCTCGGCCGCGGCCCCGACCTCCGAGACGTCGTGCACGTCCGACAGCACCGGCACGCCGACCCGCTCCCGCACGAGCCGGAGGATCCGGAGGCCCTCGACGAGACCCGGGCCCCGGTAGGAGTGGATCGAGGAGCGGTTGGCCTTGTCGTAGGACGACTTGTAGATGAACGGCGTCCGGTGGTCCGCGGCGATGCGGGCGAGGCGCTCGGCCGTGGCGAGGGCATGCTTCTCGCTCTCGATGGCGCAGGGCCCGCCGATCAGCGCCAGCGGCTGGCCCGGGCCGATGCGGATCCCGCCGACGGCGACGGGTGTCATCGGCCGCCGTGCTCGATGGCGGCGCGGACGAAGGCGGCGAACAGCGGGTGGGGCTGCCAGGGCCGGGAACGGAACTCCGGGTGGAACTGGCCCGCCACGAACCAGGGGTGCTCGGGCAGCTCGATGATCTCGACGAGCTGCTTCTCGGCCCAGATGCCCGACACCCGCAGGCCGTTCTTCTCGAGCGTCTGCAGGTACTCGTTGTTGACCTCGTACCGGTGGCGGTGGCGCTCCTGGACGATCGCCTGCCCGTAGGCGCGGGCGGCGAGGCTCCCGTCGGTGAGGACGATCGGGTAGAGGCCGAGCCGCATCGTCCCGCCCTTGGCCGACACCTCGCGCTGCTCGGGCAGCAGGTCGATCACCTTGTGGGGCGAGGCGGGATCGAACTCCGCGGAATTGGCGCGGGCGAGGCCGCACACGGTGCGCGCGTACTCGATCACCGCGCACTGCAGGCCGAGGCAGATCCCGAAGAACGGCACGCCGTGCTCCCGCGCCCAGCGGGCGGAGGCGATCTTTCCCTCGATCCCCCGGTCGCCGAAGCCCCCGGGCACGAGGAGGCCGTCGACTCCGTCGAGGTGGGCCCCCGCTCCGTCCCGCTCCATCTGCTCGGCGTCGACCCACGTGAGGTCCACGCGCGCGTCGTTGGCGATGCCCCCGTGGGCCAGCGCCTCGGTCAGGCTCTTGTAGGAGTCTTTCAGCTCGACGTACTTGCCCACGACGGCGATCCGGGTCTGGCGCCGCGGGGACTTCACCCGGCGGACGACGTCCTCCCAGCGCGAGAGGTCGACCGGCCGCGCGGGCAGGCCCAGGAGCTTCAGGATGATGGAGTCGAGACCCTCCCGGTGGAACACCAGCGGGACCTCGTACACCGTGTCCACGTCCTTCGCCGTGATGACCGCCTCCTCCTCGACGTCGCAGAACAGCGCGATCTTCGACTTGATGGCCGGCGGCAGGTAGCGGTCCGTCCGGCACAGGAGGATGTCGGGCTGGATCCCGATGGCCCGGAGCTCCTTCACGGAGTGCTGGGTCGCCTTCGTCTTCAGCTCGGCGGCGGCCTGGATGAACGGGACCAGCGTGAGGTGGACGTAGATGACGTTGTCGCGGCCGACGTCCTTCTTGAGCTGGCGCAGGGCCTCCAGGAACGGCAGGCTCTCGATGTCGCCCACCGTGCCCCCCACCTCCACGATGACGATGTCCATCCCGGTGGCCACGCGCCGGATGGCGGCCTTGATCTCGTCCGTGATGTGGGGGATCACCTGCACGGTGCGGCCGAGGTAGTCGCCGCGCCGCTCTTTCTGGATGACCGAGAAGTAGACCTTGCCCGTAGTGATGTTGTGGTCGCGGGTGACCCGGGCCGAGGTGAAGCGCTCGTAGTGCCCGAGGTCGAGGTCGGTCTCGCCCCCATCGTCGGTCACGAACACCTCGCCGTGCTGGTACGGGCTCATGGTTCCCGCGTCCACGTTGATGTAGGGGTCCATCTTCTGCAGCGTGACGCGGTAGCCGTGCGCCTCCAGCAGCGCGCCGATGGAGGAGGCCGCCAGCCCCTTGCCCAGGGACGAGACGACGCCTCCCGTCACGAAGATGTACTTGGTGGCCACGTCACCCCTCCTGTCGTGTGATCGGATCCGCAGCGGTCTCGCTGGTCCACTCGCCGACCAGGGCGACCTCGTCCTCCCGGCTCTGCGCCCGGCCGTCCAGCCGCGCGTCGCGGAGCCGCCGGAGCGCGAGCCCCACGGCCGGCCCCCGCGGCACGCCGAGCGCCACCAGGTCCTCGCCGCCCAGCTCGCCGCGGATAGGCGACGCGGTGTCGAGGTACCAGGCGAGCCGCTTCCGCACAGTTCCGTGCCCGATCAGCCAGGCCCAGGCGAGATCGATCGCCGGCCGGTCGCGGAGCACGGCGGCCTGGGCGCTGGGCGGCGCCGCGCCCATCGCGCCCAGGCGCGCGACCAGCGCGGGCACGGTCTCCACCGCGCGGAGGAGCCGGGCGTGCGGCTCGCCCGCGAAGCCGAGCCCGCGCAGGACGGCGGGGCGGACGGCCGCGGCTTGCCCGGCGGCGATGACGAGCGCGGCCAGCTCGAGCGGGCTCGCCGGCAGATCGTGCCGCCGCGTCCATCCGATGGCCGGCGGCAGCGCGGCCACCCGCTCCGCGACGGCGCGCGAGCACCGCGCGCCCGGGTCGAGCAGGCGGAAGGCGCCCGCGGCCCCGAGGCGCGTCAGGGCGGCGTCGGGGGCCGGGTCGTCGAGCAGCCGCTCGATCTCGGCGGCGACGCGCTGCGCCGACAGCGCCGGGTACGGCGCGAGCCGGAGCGCCAGGGCCTGCACGCGCGCGGTGCCGCGATCGAGCGCGAAGCCGAGACGCGTCGCGTAGCGGGCCGCCCGGACGATCCGCGTCGGATCCTCAACGAAGGACAACGGGTGGAGGACTCTGATCCGCCGCCCGCGGATGTCCTCGCGCCCCCCGAGCGGGTCGAGCAGCTCGAACGTGCCCGACGCCAGCTCGACCGCCATGGCGTTGACGGTGAAGTCCCGGCGCTCGAGGTCGTCGGCGATGGTCCCCGGTCGCACGGTGGGCAGCGCGCCCGGGAGGGCGTAGCGCTCCGCCCGCGCGGTCGCGACGTCGAGCCGCCCGATCCCGAGCCCTTCGAGCGACGCCGTCCCGAACGCCTCGTGAACGGTCAGGGCGCCGCCGAGCGCTCCCGCCACGCGCCGGGCGAGGGCGAGGCCGTC
>JACQCN010000072.1 GCA_016201575.1 Candidatus Rokuibacteriota bacterium
AGGTCGCGCGCGCAGGACACCATACGCTCGAGATGGTTGGCGTGATCCCACTCGGGCGGCCGGCTGTTGATGGAGAGCCACGCGGCCGCCACGGCGACGAGGACTGCGTAGCCGGCCAGAACCATCGCCCACTGCCGGGCGCGACTCTCCGGCGCCGGGCTCATCGGTGGGCGATGAGGAGCACCGACGTTCCGAACGGCAGGCTCACGCGCGGGACGACGAGGCCCTCGAGGGAGAACACCGCCGCCAGGAGCCGGTTCAGCGGCGCCGGCGGGCGCCGGAGATCGTGGCGCGTGTCCCCCCGCAGCCGCTTCCCGAGCCGCACCAGCGCGATCCCGGGGAAGAGCAGCGTGTTGAAGTAGCTCCGGTGGGCCACGCGGAACCCGGCCCGCTCGACCCGCCGCGCCAGCTCCCGCGCGGTGTAGCGCCGGCGATGCCCGAGCGCGAGGTCGTGCCCGCTCCAGAGCCACCGGTAGGCGGGCACGGTGACGAGCAGGAGGCCGCCCGGGGCCAGCGCGCGACGCGCCGCCGCCAGCGCCGCGACATCGTCGTCGACGTGCTCAATGACGTCGAGCAGGAGCACGACGTCGGCCCAGCCCGGCGGCACGACCAGGTCGTCGGGGAGCGCGCCCGGACGCACGTCGAGGCCGGCGGCGCGCGCCGCCGCGAGGAGGCCCGGGTCCACCTCCATGCCGACCGTCTCGCCGAGGTCGCCGAGCGCTTCGAGCACGTTGCCGCTGCCGCACCCCAGCTCGAGGATCCGCCCGCGACGGCCGGCGAGCCGGGCGCGCAGGCAGGCGCGCAGGACGGCTAGGCGCCCCCGGAAGTACCAGTGCCGCCGGTCTTCCTCGAGATGGACCGCGGTGTAGGCCGCGTCCATCAGCCGCGCTTCGCGGCGAGGAAGCGGCCGATCCGGGCCAGGCCCTCCCGGATGCGCTCGACCGAGGAAGCGTAGGAGAAGCGGAGGTAGCCCTCTCCGTTGGCGCCGAAGTCGATGCCCGGGGTGACGGCCACGTGCGCCCGGTCGAGGATCTCGTACACGAAGGCCAGGGAGTCCCGCGTGTAACGGCGGGCGTTGGCGAAGACGTAGAAGGCCCCCGTCGGCTCCACTCCCACGCCGAGGCCGATCGCGCGCAGGCCGTCGATCATCACCCGCCGCCGCTCGTCCAAGATCGCGCGGAAGCGGCGCACCTCGTCGGCGGCCTCGCGCAGGGCCGCCAGGCCCGCCCACTGGACGAACTCGTTGGTCGAGATGAAGAAGTTCTGGTAGGCCTTCTGGAGCGGGCGGATGTACTCGCGCGGCGCGATCACGTAGCCGAGCCGCCAGCCTGTCATCGCGAAGGCCTTGGAGAAGCCGTTCAGCACGAAGGCCCGGTCGGTGAACTCGATGATCGTGCGCTCGGGCCCCGCGTAGGTGAGCCCGTGGTAGATCTCGTCGGACACGACGATCGGGCCGAGGCCGGCGATCGCGGCCATCCGGTCGGGCTCGAGCCGCGTGCCCGTCGGGTTGGCGGGGGAGTTGATCAGGATGGCCCGCGTGCGCGGCGAGAGCCGCGCGCGGATCCGCTCCGGCCGGTACTGGAAGGCGTCGGCTTCCTCCACGGTGACGCAGACGGGCACGCCCTCCGCGTAGCGGACGAAGTTCGGGTAGCAGGCGTAGTGCGGGTCGGAGAGGATCACCTCGTCCCCGGAGTCGAGGAGCAGGTTGAACAGGAGCAGCATCGCCGGCGAGGTCCCCGCGGTGACGAGGATCTGGTCCGGCGACACCGTGACGCCGTAGGTGCGAGCGTAGTGCTCGGCGATGGCCTCGCGGAGCGGCAGGATACCGAGGCTCGCCGTGTACCTGGTCCGCCCGTCCTTGAGGGCCTTCTGCGCCGCTTCCAGGACGACCGCGGGGGTCCCGAAGTCGGGCTCGCCGAACTCCAGGTGGACGACGTCGATGCCCTGGCGCTCGAGCGCCTGAGCGCGCTCGAAGACCTCGAAGGCCAGGAAGGGCTCGATCTCCTGCATGCGCCGCGCGAGCCTCATCGGCGGGGCACCTCGGGCTCCTCGAAGAGGGCCTCGACGGCCCCCTTCGAGCATCCCCCGGCATCGTTGCGCCGGCAAAGCCGCCGCTCGGCAGGACCTCGGCGACTCACCGTCACGTCGACGGCGCCGATGTCGCCGCCGGCCTCTCCGATCGCGGACGCTACCCGGCCCAGCATCCCCGGCTTGCTCTTGATCTCGACGCGGATCGTGAAACTGTAGCTGGTGCTGGGGGTGACCGCCACCTCAGGAGCCCTCGCGGAGGTGCAGCGTGGTCATGGAGCACTTGTAGAGTAGCCGCCGCCCGCGAGCTTCACAAGGAGAAAGCCCTCAACGCGGCGCGGACAGCGAGCGGCGGAGGAGATCGAGCGCGAGCGTGGCCGCGCGGATCCGGCCGGCGGCCCGCCGCTCGGCCACGGCCCCGGCGCGGCCGGGCTCCGCCAGCGCCACCCGCGCGCCCATCGCGCCGAGGCGGGCGCCGATCTGGCCCTCGAGCGTGTCGGCATCGGCGCCGAAGATCAGGTCGCCCAGCCGGCGCCGGACCTCGGCCTCGACGGCCCGATTCCGCCGGTCGTGGGCACGACGTGGGAGCGGTCGAGGGCCTGGCGGAGGACAGCGGTGACTCGGCCGAGGTTGTCCCCGGCCACGACCTCCGCCTGCATCACGCCTTCCGCGAAGCGGGAATCATACCAGACCGATCAAGCCCTGAATAGTTTTCGGGTCCCCCGCATCTAAGCACGTGCAGGCAGTGGCTACGGCGTCCCTATGGACCTGCTGGAGGATACGTCGAGGCCGCTCGACAAGCCGCGCGACTCTCGCTCCCCGGCCCGGATGGAATGTCGGATCTGCCTGAACTGGTCGGCGTTTGCGCCGGTGGCACCGAAAATGCCGCCCACCTGCTTCGAGGGAATCGGGAGCCGGCGCCCGGACATCTTAAAGGTGATCTCGCACGCGTGATTGGGTGAACAGACCATGACATTCAGAGAGCCCGTAAGCGACATCACTCACGAAGTGAGCAAGACTCCCGTCGCGAGCGAGGAGCCTACGGCCGAGGCGCTCGAGGAGACTCCGGCCGTCGCCGAGGAGGCCCTGCCGCCGCTTCCGGCCAAGGGCGAGGACCCGGTCCGCCTCTACCTCAAGGAGATCGGCAAGGTCCCGCTCCTCTCGGCCAGGCAGGAGGTCGAGATCGGGCAGCGCATCGAGGAGGGGCAGATCCGCCTGCGGCGCGCGCTGGTGGGGATCCCCATGGCCGTGCGGGCCCTGTCCGAGGTCGGCGACAAGCTCCGGCGGCAGCAGATCGACCCCGAGGACGTGATCGTTCTCCCGGAGGGCGGCGAGCCCGACGCCGAGGAGATCAAGGCGGTCCTCAACGGGTTCGCCCGGATCCGCCGGCTCAGCCGCGAGATCGACCGGCTCCAGCTGGCCCTCGCCGACAAGCGGCGGAGCGCCACCACGCGCGCCAGCTACCGGAAGTGGATCACGGCCAACCGCGCGGCGATCCAGAAGATCGTCGCCGACATGCCGCTCAAGCCCGCGCTGATCGACCAGCTCGTGGGCAGCGTGCGGCGGCACTGCCAGAAGATCAACGCGCTGGCCGGGCAGGTCCGGAGCAAGCGCACGCGCAGCGCGCTCCGCGCCCTGCACGCGCTAGAGGAGGAGGCCGGGCTCGCCCGCCGCCCGCTCCAGGCGGCCACGCTGGAGATCGACGAGAGCGACCGCATCGTCCGCCAGGCCAAGCGCGAGCTGATGGAGGCGAACCTCCGCCTCGTGGTCTCGGTGGCCAAGCGCTACCTGGGCAGCGACCTGTCGCTGCTGGACCTGGTCCAGGAGGGCAACATCGGGCTCATGAAGGCCGTCGACCGGTTCCAGTACCGGCGCGGCTTCAAGTTCTCGACGTACGCCACCTGGTGGATCCGCCAGGCCATCACGCGGGCGATCGCCGACCACTCGCGCACGATCCGGATCCCCGTCCACATGGTGGAGACGCTGAACCGCATCTCCCGCGTGAACCGGAACCTGACCGCCGAGATGGGCCG
This sequence comes from Candidatus Rokuibacteriota bacterium, assembly GCA_016201575.1. Lineage (GTDB taxonomy): Bacteria > Methylomirabilota > Methylomirabilia > Rokubacteriales > CSP1-6 > AR9. Next base: position 4,062 of record JACQCN010000072.1, read on the forward strand.
GGAGCCGACCGCCGAGGAGCTGGCGCAGCACACGGGCGTGCCCGCCAAGAAGGTGCGCCTGGTCCTGGAGTCGTCGCGGAAGCCGCTCTCGCTGGAGACGCCGATCGGCGAGGACTCGGAGCTGGGCGACTTCCTGGAGGACCGCTCGGCGGGCTCGCCCAACGACTCGCTGATCAGCCAGGACCTCACCGCCCAGGTCGAGAAGGCGCTGGCCACGCTCAGCCAGAAGGAGAAGGAGATCCTCCGGCTCCGGTTCGGGATCGGCGAGGAGGGCGAGCACACGCTCGAGGAGGTGGGCCGGCGCTTCGCCGTCACCCGCGAGCGGATCCGCCAGATCGAGGCCAAGGCGCTGCGCAAGCTGCGCCACCCGCTCCGCGGCCGCAACCTGAAGGCCTTCGTCGAGAACTGACCCCGCGGGCCGGCCGGCTACCAGCCCGGTGGCCGGCCGGCCCGGTACGCTTCCGCCGCCTCCCGGATCCGCTCCCGCGCCCACTCCGTGCGCATCGTGTTCAGGAACTCCTCCGTCTCGAGGCGGAGCCCCGTGGCGAAGTCCATGGCCCCGCCCTCCCACACGCAGCGCTTGATCCCGCGCACGGCGGCGGGCGAGCGGCTGGCCAGCCGCTCGCCGTAGCGCACCGCCTCGTCCAGCAGCCGCTCCGGCGCGCACGCCCAGTGGCAGAGGCCGATGGCGACCGCCTCGTCGGCCTCGCAGAGCCGGCCCTCCAGCAGCAGCTCGAGCGCCCGCGCCGGGCCGACGAGCCGCGTGAGACGCTGGCTCCCGCCGGCGCCGGGCAGGATGCCGAGCTGGCTCTCGAGCAGGCCGATCCGGGCGCCGCGGGCGATGAAGCGGAAGTCGCAGGCCAGCGCCAGCTCGCACCCGCCCCCGCCGGCCTGGCCGTTGATCGCGGCGATGACGACGCGCGGCGAGTGCTGGACGGCGTCGAACGTGCGATGCCAGAGGGCGAGGCCCGGCCGCGCCGCCGGGTTGTCGGGGCTCGTCGCGGCCACGACGTCCAGGTCCGCGTGGGCGACGAAGTAGCCGGGAACGCCGCCGGTGAGGACGACGCTGCCGATGGTCTCGTCGTGGGCGAAGGCCTCGAAGGCGAGCGCCAGCTCGTGGATCATGCCCTGGCGCAGGAAGTTGTACGGCGGGTTCGTCAGCGTGACGATCGCGACGCGGTTCGCCCTCTCGATTCCGAGGTACTTGTAGGCCATGGCGCTCCTCCCCTGCCCCGGCCGCGCATCCCGTGCCGGTCTGAGAACGGGTGAGCCAATCGCGCCCCCTGGCGCCGCGTGTTCGAGCGCCGGCTTTGCCGGCGCAACCGACCCTGGGGGCTTCGGAGGGGGCCGTCGAGGCCCCCTCCGAGTTGGGCTCAGGCGATCTCGAAGGACAGGCGCGCGTGGGCCTCGCGGAGCGCGTGCTCGACGGCCTCGGGGGTCTCGGCGCGGGCGAAGATGAACCCGAGGTACTGCCAGCCCTCGGGGAGCGGCACCAGCTCCTGGCCCACGTGCGCGGTGATCGCGACCTCCTCCACGCCCGGGACCGCTTCGGCCTGCTCCTTGCCCGCGACGGCCCGGAGGCGCCCCGCCTTCGGGATCGGGATCATCATCACGCCCGCCGGACGCCGCTCGCGGTCGTAGGACTCGATCTTCTTGCCGAGCGCGTGGCGGAGGATCAGCTCCTCGAGCGTCATCCCGGTCCCGAAGCGCAAGGTCCGCGAGCAGAGCCCCCCGATCGATCGCGCCGCCACCTCGATCACCCACGGCCCCCGCTCGTTGATGCGCAGCTCGGCGTGGATCGGCCCTTCCGCGAGCCCGAGCGCCGCCGCCGCGCGCGCCGTCACCGCCGCGACCTGCGCCTGCCCGGCGGCGGGGAGGCGCGAGGGCGTCACGTAGATCGTCTCCTCGAAGAACGGCCCGTCGAGCGGATCGGGCTTGTCGAAGAGCGCCAGCGTGTGGAGCACCCCGCCCACGAGCAGGCCCTCGAGCGCCACTTCCCGCCCCGGCACGAATGCCTCGGCGAGGAGCGTGCGCGAGTCGTCGCCGGCCCGCTCGAGGATCGCCCTGATGCGGGCGACCGCCGCCACGAAGCCGCCCGGGTCATCGACCCGGATCACGCCGCGGCTCGCCGAGAGCGAGACCGGCTTCAGCACGCAGGGATAGTCGACCGCGCCCGCCGCGAGGGCCGGGTCCTCGTCGAGGGAGACGGACCGGAAGCGCGGCACCGGGACACCGGCGGCGCGGAGCCGCTGCCGCATGAGGTGCTTGTCGCGGGCGGCACGGGTCGCCGCGACCGGGTTGGAGGCGAGCCCGAGCCGCTCGGCGATCACGGCGGCGGCCACGGTGGTCGGGTCGTCGACTCCGACGACCGCGTCGATCGGATGCGCGCGGGCGAAGCGCCGCACCGCGGCGGCGGCCCCCTCGGGATCGCCGAAGTCGAGGGTGAGGAGCGTCTCCGGCGCCAGCTCCTGTAGCGTGCTCGGCCGCTCGGAGGCGCACACGACCTCGACGCCCAGCCCGCGCGCGGCGTCGAGGAACGCCTGGATGCGATACGTGGTGGTCGGCAGGAGGAGGAGCACGCGCTCCATCGCCGACCTGCCGCGGGCTACGCCTTGCCGGCCGTGTAGTAGGGGTTCGTGCCCGCCGAGTGATCGGTCGTGTCGAGGACCTCCACGATCTCGGGGATCTCTTCCTTGATCAGCCGCTCGATGCCGGCCTTCAGCGTGACGTCGGCCGCGCCGCAGCCCTGGCAGCCGCCCATCATCTGCAGATAGACGGTGTTGTCGCGCACGTCGAGCAGCTCGACGTACCCGCCGTGGCCGGCGATGGCCGGGTTGATCGCGCTTTCGATCAGCTCCTGCACCTTGCTCTTCATGTCCGCGCTCATGCTTTGCTCCTTTCTCAGACTGTTACTGTTCTCAGACTGTTACTGTACCCGAGCTTCCCTGCAGGGCCAACTGGCCCCTGGTCGGCTCCGCTCAGCAGAACCACGGCTCGGTGAGGTGCGGCGGGCGGACCCGATCGGCTGCGAGCCGCGCGGCGACGCCCGGGCGCGAGCTCCTTTCCGCCGCCACGTCGGCCAGCGCCCGGACCCGGTCGAAGGTGACTGCGGCCTCCTCGCCGCGCTCGGCCGCGTCGGCCACGGCCGCGGCCACGCCCTCCTGCAGGCGGTCCATGCCGCGGTCGGGATGCGTCCACGTGTAGTAGAAGTCGCGCTCGACCAGCGGGCCCAGGAACGGGCGCATGGCGAGGTGCCGGAGGAGCAGCGACCCCGGCGGCACCAGGAGCCGGATCGAGTACTGGACGGGATCGACGTGGTCGATCAGCCCTTCGGCCTCGACGAAGTCGAGCATCTCCCGGTAGTCGTCGAGGGTGGTCCAGGGCGTGAACGGGACCCACGTGGGCCGGAGCGCGATGCCCGCGTCCCGGACGAGCCGCGCGAGCTCGAGCACGTCGGCGCGCACGTGCCCCTTGTCGAGGTGCGCGAGGACGGTGTCGCTCAGCGACTCGACCGCGGAGACGACGAAGACGCACCCGAGCGCCGCCAGCTCGGGGAGGCGCGCCCGGTGCCGCCGCAGGTGCTCGACCTTCGCCGTGAAGTCGAAGGTGAGCCGCGGGAACTCCGCGTGCATGGCCCGCGCGACGGCGAGCGCGTGGCCGGGCCCGTTCAGGAAATCCGGGTCCCCGAACGTGACGTGGGTGGCGCCGGCCGCGACGAGCTGCCGGATGTCGGCGAGGCAGACCTCGAGGGGCACCACGAAGAAGCGGCCCCCGTAGACCGGCGGGATCGGGCAGTGGCGGCAGTGGTGCAGGCATCCCCGGCTCGTCTCCACGTGGCCGGCCAGCTCGAGCCGGCCGTCGCGGGCAAGGTGGGCGTACTTCTCGAGGCCGGGCAGGCCCGCCCGGCTCGGCACCGGGAACGCGAGCCTCGCCAGGTGCGGGGTCGGCGTCATGCCGGGGCGCGTGACGCCCGGGATCGCGCCGGTCTCGCCGCGGTCGAGCGCCTCGACGAGCGCGGCCAGCGGCCCCTCGCACTCGCCGCCGATCACGGAGTCCGCGCCGCGCGCGAGCAGGTACTCGGCGTTCAGCGTCGCGTAGAGGCCGAAGAAGCAGAGGTGGCAGGTCGGGCTCAGCTCGCGGACGTGCCCGGCCACGGCCACGCCGACCCGGAGCGCGGTGTGCATCGGCACGGAGATCGCGACGAGCCGCGCCCGCTTCACCTTCTCCGCGTCCAGGGGCTCGACCGACACGTCGAGCGTCGCCGGCGCGTACCCGTGCCGCTCGAGGAACGCCGCCGGCCAGGCCACGGCCAGCGGCTGGTGGCCCAGCTCGTAGCAGGCGACGAGGAGGATGGCGCCGGGGGCCTTCATGGGGGCGTTCCTAGTGTACCCTGAGGATGCTTGCCAGCCCATCGCACCGGGGAGGTGCCCATGGCAGTCAAGATCACCGCGCGTCCGAACGGCCCCTACATCGTCGAAGGCGACATCGATCTGTATGACCCGACCGGCGCCAAGGTCGACACGGGCGGCCGACCGGCCGTCGCGCTCTGCCGCTGCGGGGGCTCGGTCGCCAAGCCCTTCTGCGACGGTACCCACAGCAAGATCGGCTTCAAGGGCGCCGAGGCCGCGGTGGCGCAGTCGAAGAAGTAGCGATTCCGGGCGCGGCGCGACGCGGGGCCGGTCGCGCCGCCACCCCTGGCCCGAATACCTCACGACGGCGCCACGTGGAGCCGGGGCGGGGGGCGTCGGGGAGCGGTCTCCGAGGACCGCAGCGGAAGCGCCCCCACTGGGGATATGTTCCGCGAGGACCGCAGGGGGCCGCTCCCGACGACAGGACCCGCCGGCCGCGCGGCGCCGAGATTGGTTCACTCGGGCTAGCCTGCATTGTTCACGAACGGCGGTGGCGCGACCGGGCGGGTGGCGCAGGGGGCGGTCCCCGCGGGGCCGCGCGCCGTGGGCCCCCCTCGTCCCGTCCGCCGCGCGCCGCGCGGCGTTCGGGCGAGTGGGTGACGGAGCCGGACCCGCGGGGGCGGCGCCCTGCGCCAGGGCCCGCCCGCCACTCGCGACGACCGTTCGTGAATGATGCCGGCTAGAGATCGAACGGGACGCCGTACTCGGCCGCGAGGCCCTGGAGCTCGCGGTGCACCACGTCGCTCAGCGGGATCCCGCCCTGGAGCCGCTGCGCCTTCTTCCTGAACTCGATCTCCCCCGCCACGAAGATCTCGTCGGTCCCCTTGGCACGCTCCGACGACTTGACGTGCTCGATCAGGCGGTCCACGCGGGCGCCGAACTCGGCGAGCGGCATGAAGTTCTCGATGTTGATGGCCAGGTAGAAGGCGCTCGTCACCAGCGGGTCCTTGCCGAAGTCCTTCATCGGCGGCACGTCGCGGCCGAAGAGGCCGCCGGAGAGCACGCCGCCGAGCACCTCGACCATCGTCGCCAGCCCGAAGCCCTTGTAGCCGCCCGCCCACTGGATGAAGCCGTGGAAGATGGCCTCGCTGGGGTCGGTGGTGGGCACGCCGTGGCGGTCGAGCGCCCACCCGCCCGGAATGGGCAGGCCCTTCTTGGCGGCGAGGCGGAGCTTGCCGCCGGCGACGATCGACGTCGCCATGTCGAGCACGATCGGCTGCTCGCTGGCGGCGGGGAAGGCCACGCTGAAGGGGTTCGTGGCCATGGTCGGCGTCTTCCCGCCGAACGGTGGGAGGATCGCGGGCCCGTTGTTCATGGCGAGCCCGATCATCCCGGCGCGGGCCGCCATCATGGTGTAGAAGCCGATCATCCCGGTGTGGGTGACGTTCCGCGCCGTCACCGCGGCGATCCCGGCGCGCCGCGCCTTGTCGATCGCCATCTCCATGGCCCGCTTCGCCACCACAATGCCGAAGGCCTGGTCGCCCTCGAGCATCGCGGTCGAGGGCAGGTCGCGCACGACCTGCACGCCGGGTTTCGGGTTCAGGAGCCCGGTGCGGATCATGCTCACGTAGCCCGCGATCCGCGTCGTCCCGTGCGACTCGACGCCGCGCAGGTCCGCCTCCACCAGCACCTCGGCGACGGTGGCCGCGTCGGCCGCGGGAACGCCGGCGGCCGTGAGGATCCGCTCGACCAGCCGGCGGAGCTTCTCGGCCCGCACCGCCGTCACGCCGCCGCTCTTCTCGTCGGTCTGTGCCACCGTCGTGTCCTCCGCTTACTCGAGAATCGCGAGCGTGTCGCCTTCCTGGACCGTCTGCCCCTCGGCGACGCGGATCTCCTTCACGGCGCCCGCGCGGGGCGCCTCCACCGGGATCTCCATCTTCATCGACTCCAGCACGATCACCGGATCCCCCGCCGCCACCGTGTCCCCGGGCTTCGCCGTGATCTGGAAGACGACCCCGGTGATGTGCGCCTTGATCTCCTCACGCATGGAACGCTCCTTGTTCGACCATCTGCGTGTGCACCGCCCCGGCCCGGAAGGCCTCGCTCCCGATCACGCGGGCCAGGAACGGCAGCGTCGTCTTGACGCCCTCGATCCGACAGGCCTCGAGCGCCCGCGCCATCCGCGCGACGGCCTCGTCGCGAGTGCGGCCGGAGGCGATGATCTTGGCGATGAGCGGATCGTAGTGGACCGGCACCTCGCCGCCCGCCGCCACGCCCGCCTCGATCCGGATCCCCGGCCCTTCCGGCCACTCCGCCACCGTGATCGGGCCGGGCGACGGCAGGAAGTTGCGGGCGGGATCCTCGGCGTAGACCCGGCACTCGACGGCGACGCCGCGCACGCGGATCTGCTCCGGCGGCCACGGCAGCGGCTCCCCCGCGGCCACGCGGAGCTGCGCGGCGACGAGGTCGAGCCCCGTCACCTCCTCGGTCACCGCGTGCTCCACCTGCAGCCGCGTGTTCATCTCCAGGAAGTAGAAGCGGCCGGCCGGCTCCACCAGGAACTCGAGCGTCCCGGCGTTGACATAGTCGATCGCCCGCGCCCCCTTCACCGCCGCCGCCGTCAGCCCGGCCTTCGTCGCGGAGGAGAGGTTCGGGGCCGGCGACTCCTCGACGAGCTTCTG
>JACQCN010000038.1 GCA_016201575.1 Candidatus Rokuibacteriota bacterium
CTCGGCGGCGAAGGGCTCGGGGACCTGCCGGCCGAGGGACAGCGTGCCGAGGACCCGGCCCTGGGCCCGGATCGGCACGCACACGAAGCCGCGGATGCCGTCGGCCGCCACCGCCTCGCGCGCCGCGGGCAGCAGCATCGGCGAGCGGCTCACCTCCTCGATCGCGATGGTCTCGCCCGTCTTCGCCACCCGCCCGATGACGCCGTCGCCCAGCGGGAGCGTCTGGTTGACCCGGCGCAGCCGCTCGGAGAGGCCGCGGTCGCCCTTGAGCTGGAGCGACATGCCGTCGGGCGTCAGCAGGTGGAGGCTCGAGATCTCGTGGCCGGTGACGTGGGTGAGGGCGCTCAGGGCGGTCTTGAGCACCTCGTCGACGTCGAGCGAGCGGCTCAGCGTTGACGAGACCGTGTGCAGAATGTCGAGGTGGCGAGCCGGCTCCATTCGGTCCCTAGCGCGATATTTTAGCAGCAGCCGTGACCCCCTCGGCAGGAGTTTGGGTACCGTCCTGATTCGCCGTCCGGAATCAAATTGGGACATGACGGGAGTTTGCTAGGATGGCACCGGTTGACACCTCGCGGTGAAGGAGCGCGGATGACGCCGAATCACGTGAAGCGGAAGCTGTCGGCGGGCACGCCCTCGGTCGGCAGCTGGCTCAATCTGGGCAGCCCGATCTCCGCCGAGCTGATCGCGGCGCTCGGCTTCGACTGGCTCTGCGTCGACATGGAGCACGGCCAGATCGACCTCTCCACCATGGCCGCGATGTTCACCGCCATCGGCCGCTACCCGGTGGCGCCGCTGGCCCGGATCCCGGAGATCAGCGAGGGCGCGATCAAGCGCGTGCTCGACGCCGGCGCCTGGGGCTTCGTGGCGCCCAACGTGAAGTCGCGGGCGGAGGTCGAGCTGATGGTGGCGGCGGCCCGGTATCCGCCGGCGGGGGTGCGGAGCCTGGGCGGCGGCCGGCACACGCTGTCCTTCCGCGCGGACGCGCTCACCTACTTCGGCCGGGCGAACGACGAGGTGCTGGTCGTGGCCCAGATCGAGCACGTCGACGCGATCGCCAAGATCGACGACCTCCTCTCGGTGCCCGGCCTCGACGCCTGCTACACCGGCCCCAACGACCTCTGCGCCTCGTGCGGGCTGCCGCCCGCGACGGAGCCGGCCGAGCCCGAGTTCGAGGCGATGATGCAGACCCTGCTCGCCGCGGCCCGGCGCCACGGCGTCGTGCCCGGCATCCACTGCGCCACTCCCGAGTACGCCACCCGGCGGCTCGCCGAGGGCTGGAAGCTGGTCGGCATCGCCAACGAGCTGCGCTTCATGACGGGCGCGGTCAAGGCCGCCCGCGAAGCCATCGATCTCGGAGGGGGGCTCCGTCCCCCTTCCGAACCTCCCCCCGAAGGATGAGCGCCGGCAAAGCCGGCGCTCGAACTGTCGGTTCTCGCCCGCGAGGAGCACGGTCGAGTGGGATCGAAACCGCAGGTTCGCATTCACGGGAGCGGCGGCGCCCGGCGAGCGAGTCGAAACCCTTCCGCCCGCGCCACAGGGTGATTTCGATTCGCATTCACGAGAGCTGCGGCGCCCGGTGAGCGAGGGCACCGGGCTCCTCGTCCTGGGCGTCATTCCGGCGCGGCTGGCCTCCAGTCGATTGCCGCGCAAAGTGCTGCGCGAGATCGCCGGCCGGCCGATGGTCTACCACGTCTACACGCGCGCGCGGCGCTCCCCGCTCCTGGCCGACCTCCTGGTCGCGACGGACGCAGAGGAGGTCCTCGCCACGTGCCGCGAGCTCGGCATCCCCGCCGCCCTCACCGCGGCCGACCATCCCTCGGGCACGGATCGGGTGTGGGAGATCGCCCGGCAGCGGCGCGCCGACGTCTACGTGAACATCCAGGGCGACGAGCCGCTGATCACGCCTGGCCACATCGAGCGGCTGATCGCCCCCTTCCGCGCCGAGCCCGGCACGCAGGTCAGCACGCTGAAGATCCGGGCGACCGCGGAGGAGATCGACGACCCGAACACGCCCAAGGTGGTCTGCGACGCGCGAGGCCGGGCGCTCTACTTCTCGCGCCACGCGATCCCCTTCGACCGCGACCGCCGCGGCGACATCGCGCCGCGGAAGCGGCCCTGCAAGCGACCCCGGCCGGAGGCCCGCTGTCCAGGAGGGGAGGAACCCGGCGCGGCGTTCGGCGGCAGGCGACGTAGCCGCCCGCCGCTACTCGAGGCCCTTCACGCGCGGCGCCAGCAGCAGCGCGATCGCGCCCACCAGGGCGGCGGCCAGCGAGATCGCCAGGGGCGCGCCGAGGCGGTCCACCGCCCAGCCCAGGTCGAGCGCGCCCAGGGGCTGAAAGCCGATCACGGTAATCGTGAACATGCTGACCACGCGCCCGCGCATGCGGTCGTCGGTGGCGTGCTGGAGCAGCGTCTGCGTCGTCGAGGAGAAGGCGGTGACGCACGCGCCCACTCCGACCAGCAATGCGACCGAGAGCGCGTAGGACTTCGACGTCGCGAAGGCGGCCAGGAAGACGACGAAGGCCCCGGCCGCGCCGAGGAGGAGCCATCCCTTCCACCGGACGCGCGCGAAGTGCGTGGTGAGCACGAGCCCGCCCAGCAACGTCCCGAGCCCCGGCGCCGAGGAGAGGAAGCCGAGGGCGCGCTCGTCGATGCCGAGCACGACCCGGTAGACCGGCAGCATGGCGTTGTAGGGCGCGCCGAAGAGCCCGAAGGCCGCCGCGAGCAGCACGAGCGAGCGCAGCGTCGGGTGGCGCCAGATATAGGTGATCCCCTCGCGCACCTGCCGCCACACGGGCTCCCCGGGGCGCGCGACCGGCGGCGGCAGGCGCATGAGCGCGAGCGCCGTCAGCACCGCCGCGAAGCTGATCCCGTTCAGGTAGAAGGCCCACGCGTAGCCCGTCACCGGCACCAGCAGCCCGGCCAGGGCCGGCCCCAGCACCGAGGCGCCGTTGAAGGTGACGGAGAACAGCGTGATCGCGCTCATGAAGTCCTCGCGGGGCACGAGGTGCGGGAGCATCGCCTGCCGGGTCGGCTGGTCGAAGGCCAGCACGGCGGAGCTCACGAAGCCGAGGGCCCAGATGTGCCACACCTGGATCAGGCCGAGGTGGGTGAGCGCGCCTTGCAGGATCGCGAAGGCCGCGGCGAGGCTCTGGGTCAGGTAGAGGAGGCGGCGCTTGTCCACGCGGTCGGCGATGGTGCCGCCCACGAGCGAGAGCACGATGAGCGGCAGCGCGCGCGCGAGCCCGAGGATCCCGAGGTCGGTGGCCCGCCCCGTCATCTCGTGGATCAGCCAGCCCTGGGAGACGAGCTGCATCCACGTCCCCACGTTGGAGACGATCAGGCCCGTCCAGAGCAGGCGGTAGTTGCGGTGGGCGAGGGCGGCGAAGCGCCGGGGCGGCGCGGCGGCGGCGGGCCTCGTCACGACGGAGCCGCGAGACAGTCGAAGGGGGCCTCGACGGCCCCCTTCGAGCATCCCCCGAGATCGTTGCGCCGGCGAAGCCGGCGCTCGAAGCGGTGACCGAGGCGAAACACCGTTACTCCGACCCGCCGCGAGCGCCGGCGCCCGACCCGCTACGACAGGGCCGACGTGAGGCCGGGGAACCACCGGGTCAGCGGCGAGTCCTCGCAGAGGATCGTGTCGTCGCGGACGGCGCCGGTGGAGATCAGGCAGAAGGGCACGTCGACCAGCTCCGACAGCCGGTCGAGGTACTGGCGGGCCTTCGCCGGCAGGTCGGAGAGCTTCCGCACGCCCGCGGTCGACGCCTGCCAGCCCGACATCTCCTCGTACACCGGCTCCGCCTCGGCCCAGATCCGCTCCTCCTCGGGGAACTCGGTGATCAGCTCGCCCTGGTAGCGGTAGGCGGTGCAGACCTTGATGACGTCGCACTGGTCGAGCACGTCGAGCTTGGTGAGCGCGATCGTCGCGAAGCCGTTGACGCGGACAGCGTAGCGGCCCACCACCCCGTCGAACCAGCCGCACCGCCGCGGCCGGCCCGTCACCGCGCCGTACTCGTTGCCCCGCGCGCGGATCAGCTCGGCGGCCTCGCCGTGCAGCTCCGTGGGGAACGGGCCGCCGCCCACCCGCGTGGTGTAGGCCTTGGAGACGCCGAGCACGCCGTGGATCTTCGTGGGCGGCACGCCGGTGCCCGTGGAGGCCCCGCCCGCCGTCGTCGACGACGAGGTGATGAACGGGTAGGTCCCGTGGTCGATGTCGAGCATCGTGCCCTGGGCGCCCTCGAAGAGGACCGAGTAGCCCGCGTCGATCCAGCGCGACAGGAGGAGCGCGGTGTCCGTGATGTACGGCGCCAGCCAGCCGGCGAAGCGCAGGTAGGGCGCCAGGATCTCGTCGACGGTGAACGTCGGGGCGTCGTAGATCTCGCGCAGGAGCCGGTTCTTCTGGGCGACGTTGACCTCGAGCTTCTCGCGGAAGAGCCGCTCGTCGAGGAGGTCGGCCATCCGGATCCCCACCCGCGCGGCCTTGTCCACGTAGGCCGGGCCCACGCCCTTGCCGGTGGTGCCGATGCGCCGCCGGCCGAGCTTGGCCTCGGAGGCGCGGTCGAGCGCGGGATGGTAGGGCAGGATCAGGTGGGCGTTCTTCGAGATGAACAGGTTGCCGTCTA
>JACQCN010000039.1 GCA_016201575.1 Candidatus Rokuibacteriota bacterium
AGCGCGAGGTCGATCATCGCCTCGACCGGGTCCACGCCCCGCTCGCGCGCCACCTCCGCCACCGAGCGGTGCGGCCCCTCCACCGCGTCCATGACGAAGATCCACTCGTACGCGGCCGGCCGCGGCTCCGCCCCGATCGCGCGCCGCTCGTCGCGCTCGCGCGCGGCCTCGACCAGGCGGCGGCGCAGCTCCGGATCGCGCAGCCGGTGCTGCTGCTCGGCGAGCGGCCGCGCCCGCAGCTCCTTCCATACGGGGAGCCGGTCGAACGGCAGGTTGGTCCAGAACGAGAGCAGCACGGCCAGCGCGCGGCTGTGCACCTGGGCGAACATGCGGCCGCCCGCGGCGGCGGTCTCCTCGAGCAGGTCGAGGTAGGTGCGCCAGACCTCGGGCGCCTCCCGCCGGCTGAACAGGCCCCAGGTCACGGGCCGGCCGGTCTCGACGGCCAGATCGCGCAGCCGCACGTGGTACTCGCGCAGGCCCTGGGTATCGGCGGCGGTGCGGCCCACCGCCTCGCCGGCCAGCTCGAAGATGCCGCCGTTCATGTCGCCCATCACGCCGACCAACCGCCGCACCTCCTCCCACGCGGCGACCCGGCTCGCAACGGGGCGGCGATCGGGGGTCTCGTGACTCGGCGAGCGCGAGGTCGTGAAGCCGACGGCGCCGGCGCGGATGGCGTCGCGCAGCTCGCGCTCCATCGCCCGCAGGTCGTCCTCGCCGGCCGGCTCCTCGAACGCCCGTTCGCCCATGACGTAGGTGCGCAGGGCCGAGTGACCGATGTAGCCCGCGTAGTTGATGCCCTTGGGCAGGGACTCCACCCGGTCGAGAAACTCCGGGAACGTGGTCCACGTCCAGTCGATGCCCGCGTCCATCGCCTCGGCCGCGATGTCCTCGGCACGCTCCAGGTTGCGGATGACGAGGTGCTTGTCGGCCGCGCCGCAGGGGGCGAGCGTGAATCCGCAGTTGCCCATCACGACCGTGGTCACGCCGTGCCAGCATGAGCAGGTACCGAGCGGATCCCAGAAGACCCCGCGCGCGCTCGCGGATGCGGCCGATCGCGGCGATGCGGCCGTGCCGGACCCCGACGTCGGCCCGGTACCGGGGCATGCCGGATCCGTCGATCACCATGCCGTCCTTGATCACCAGGTCATACGACATCGTCCGCTCCTTCCCGTCGGGTCGAGGGGCCGCGCGCGCTGAAGTCAACGTATCGTACCCCACTTCCCGACATACTGCCCACGCGCGCCGGTCGGGGCCGTCCCGCGGAGGGACTCATCCCGCCAGGCACGCCCGCATGAAGGCCACGTCCTCGGCCAGGCGGTCGTCGATGTCGCGGGAGGCCGTCGCCTCCTGGGTGAGGTCCTCGCCGACGTAGCCGCGGGAGCGCATCGGCACCTTGTAGAAGTTCTCGAACGAGATCCAGCCGTCGTAGCCGACCTTCTTCAGGACCCTCGCGACCTCCCGCCAGTCCACCTGCCCCCGGTCCATCGCCTCGAACCGCCACCGCCAGACGCCGTTCTCCCGGACCCAGGACACGTTCTTGGCGTGGACGTAGTCGAGGTACGGGCCGATCAGCTCGAGCCCGAGCTGCCACGCTTCGTGGCCCTCGATGACGAGGTTGGCGGGGTCGTAGTTGATCCCGACGTGCGCCGGATCAAAGTGCTGCACGAGCCGGTAGGCCAGGCTCGCGCTGGGAGCGACGGTGCCGAAGTGCGTCTCGATGACCGGCTTCACCCGGTACGGCGCGACCGCCTCGATCACCTTCCCGAGCCGGTCCACGGTCTCGTCGTGGAGATCGCGGTAGCTCCGCGTGCCGTCGTAGAGCACCGCCCCGGGCCGGTAGCGGGGGCACTCCATGACGGCGCACGCCTCCGCGATCCGCTCCTGGAGCCCGACGTCCGCGAGGGGCGCGTAGCCCATCAGGCAGGAGACGTCCAGCCCGTGGTCGCGCACGAGCCGCCGGATGTCCGACGCCTTCTCGCGAAGCTCGGACGGCTTGACGTGATACTCCTCGTGCAGCCGCCACTCCACGCCGTCGTAGCCGTGGCGCCGCAGCGCGGCGACCACCTGCTCCCGCGTCAGCTCCGGCAGGACGGCGGTTTGCACGCTGAACTTCACGGGGCCTCCCTCCGCTGGCGGCGACGCCGCCGATCGCCGATCAGACGCCGCCGTCCAGCGCGTCTTCCAGGAACTCGATCGCGCGCGCCTCCGCCCAGAAGGACGGGCGCCAGGGCGGACCCGCGATGAATCCGACGTGGCCGCCGCCGTCCGTCACCTCCGCGGCGAGCCACTTCGATCCCAGCGCCTCCAGGTCGGGCAGCGAGGCGGGCGGCACGAAGGGATCGTCGCGCGCGCTGATCAGGAGCGTGGGCCGGCGGATCCGCGCCAGGTACGGGCCCGAGCTCGAGCGCGTCCAGTAGTCGATCTCGTCGGCGAAGCCGCCGAGCGGCGCCGTCACCACGCGGTCGTACTCGGCGAAGGTCCGCGCCCGCCGGGCGCGCGCGACGTCCACGAAGCCCGGATAGATCCGCGCCTTGGCCGCCACCTTGGCGCGCATCGACGTGAGGAAGTTCGCGGTGTAGACGGCGCGGTTGAACCCGCGGTCCATCACCCGCGTGCAGGCGACGAGGTCGCACCGCGCCCAGGCGCACCTCGGGCTCGCGCGCGATCAGGGTGCGGACGAGCCAGTCGAGGTCCCCGGTCTCGCCGGAATGGTAGAAGCGCGGCCGGCGGTTCAGCTCCCCGCTGCACGAGCGGAAGTTGAGCGCGACGGCGCGCCAGCCGCGCGCCCGGCACTCGTGCAGGAGCCCCACGATGTAGTGCGAGCCCGAGGAGCCCTCGAGGCCGTGCAGCAGCAGGACGAGCGGGCGGCCGGGCGGGCGGTCCATCCAGTCGAGGTCCACGAAGTCGCCGTCGGGCGTCGGGAGCCGCTCGCGCCGCGGCGGCAGCGTCCCGTTGCGGCGCAGGAGCGGCCCCCAGAGCGTCTGCAAGTGCCGGCTCCGGCACCACCAGGCGGGCTGGAAGCGGGGGGCACGAGCGTCCGCCGTCACACCGCGGGCCCCGGGAAGACTACTCCTGGCCCTGCAGCAGGAGCTTCACGACCTGCGGCGCGAGCTCCCGCGCCCGCTGGTCGAGCTGGGCCTCGGTCAGGTTGGCGATGGGATGCGGCATCACGAGGAACTTGTAGTACGGCTGGCCCCACTGCTCGGCCATGGCGCGGCCGGTCACCTCGAACACGTCGGTGACGATCGAGGCCGAGGGGACGCCGACCTTCTCCAGCAGGATTCCGTCGAGCACACTGCCCGACGAGCAGGACCCTCAGTCGCCGATGCCGGCGACCATGACGTCGCAGGCCTGCCGGAGCTCGTCGATGATCTCCTGGTGCGCGGGCACGCTGGAGTTGTGCTTGCGGTAGAGCTTCACCTCGGCGGCGCCGTACTCGCCCGTGAGGATCTCGCCGATCTTCAGGAGCAGACGGTCGGAGTTGAACTTGGTGTTCTCGATCAGGCCGATCCGCTTGCCGGCGAGGGAGTCGGGCCGCGGCGCGTAGGCGATGGCGGGCGCCGCCGTCGCCTCGACGGTCGGGTCCAGGATCTCCAGTCTGGTCATCAGGGCCTCCTGATCTCCTTGGTCACGCTCTGCGAGGCGCGCTTGCTGCCCCATCCCGGGATATAGGCCGAGAAAGCGCCGGCGCGCCCGCCGGCGGCGACGACGAGGATGTCGTCGGGCGATTCCACGAGGGGGCGCATCCGGGTCTCGTCGCCGGGCTGGAGGGCGCCGGCCATGCGCTGCGTGCGCTTGAGGTGCGCGTGCGAGTTGTGGGTGTGCTCGAAGAGGAACTTGCGGATGTCCGCCTTCTGCCCGCCGTCGTTGGCGATGGTCCGCGTGTGCTCCCCGGCGAGGATCACCGCGTACTGGGGCTGGCCCATCACGTTGCCGGAGATGCGCATGTCGTCGGCCAGCGTCGTCAGCACGCCTTCGGCGGTGCTGGAGAGCTGGTTGTAGAACTGGTGCGGGGCCTCGGCGGCGAGGACCGTGACGGTGCTCTGCGTGGCCGCGTAGCCCCGCTCGACGTGCAGCGGCGTCCAGGGGCTGTCCGGCTCGTTCTCGGCGATGACGTAGGCGAGCTTGCCGGGATGGCCGAGGGTGCCGCGGTCGAGCGTGCCCGGTCGCGAGCCGCAGACGTTCCGCATGATCAGGCGGAGGGCGCGGCCGATGGTGAGGTTGGCGCGCCAGCCGGGGCCGAAGAGGTTGTCGCCCGAGTTGATGTCGAGCTCCCGGGCGATCGGGCCGTTGACGATCGTCAGCACGCCCGCCCCTGCCGTCGACGTGCCGGGCCCGTGGTAGGCCCACTTCGGGTCGCCGATGGCCTCGACGGCGGCCACCACCACCGGGAAGTACTCCGGCTTGCAGCCGGCCAGCACCGCGTTGATCGCGGCCTTCTCCGCCGTCACCGGGACGTTGCGGTGGGCGATGTAGGCGATCTGACGGTCGGGCGGAAGGCCGGCCGCGTCGAGCGTGGCGCGGACCCGCGCCTCGGTCGGCGGGACGACGGGGAGGCCGTCGCTCCAGCCCTTGTCGAAGCACAGCTCGATGGCGTCGGCGAGATCGGAGACGGGGTAGCGTCGGGACGTGAGCGTTGCGGTCATACCGGCCTCCTGGGTGCCATCACCCTATCATTGCCCGGCGCCCCGCCGCAACCGTGGCCGCGCCATGCGCGGCCCGGGGACTCCAACTCGCGCCCCCCGGGCCGCGCGTCTCGCCCGCTCGTCTCGCCACCCGACATGTATGATGACGCCGGCGCTGCTCCGCGCACTCATGGCCTCGACGCCGCGCGCGAGTTCGCCCAGCGCGCCTACAAGATGCTGAAGGGCGGGCGGGACACCCCGCCGGAAGGAGCGAGCCATGGTCAAGAAAGAGGAGATGGTCACTCGAGAGACCGTCGACCGCCTGTGCGTGCTGGCCGACCTGCCGCTGGCCGCCAACCGCCGCGACAAGCTGGTGGCGCCGCTGGCCGGCCTCGTCGCCGCCGCCAACGAGCTGAGCCGGAAGATGGCGGAGGGCGGCCGCCGCGGCGTGCTGCCGATCACCCGGTTCCCCGAGCGATAGGAGGACGCCATGGCGCCCGCGGATCTGCTCACCCTCACGATCGCGCAGGCTGCGCCGAAGCTCGAGCGGCGCGAGCTGTCCCCGGTGGAGCTGACCGAGGCGATGCTGGCGCGCATCGCGACCGTCAACAAGCAGCTCAACGCCTACATCACGGTCTGCGACCAGCAGGCGCGCGAGGCGGCCCAGGCCGTCGAGCGCCTGATCCGGGCCGGCTACTACCTCGGGCCGCTGCACGGCATCCCCATCGCCCTCAAGGACAACATCTACACGCACGGCGTCCGCACCACCGCCGGCGCGAAGATCCTCGCGGACTTCGTGCCCGACGAGGACGCCACCGTGACCGCGCGCCTCAAGCGCGCCGGCGCCATCATCGTCGGCAAGACGAACATGCACGAGTTCGCCTGGGGCGGGACGACCGACAACCCCCACTACGGCACCTGCCGCAACCCCTGGAACCCCGAGCGCTTCCCGGCGGGCTCGAGCGGCGGCTCCGGCGCGGCGGTGGCGGCTCGCACCTGCCTCGGGGCCCTCGGCACCGACACCGGCGGGTCGATCCGCCTTCCCTCCGCCGTCAACGGGATCGTCGGGATCCGCCCGACCATCGGCCGCGTGAGCAACTACAACGTCGTGCCGCTGGCCTGGACCATGGACACGGTCTCGCCGATGACGCGGACGGTGGAGGACTGTCTCACGATGTTCGAGGTCGTCGCGGGCCACGACCCGCTCGACGCGCACTCGGCCCAGGTGCCGGTCGCGGACTATCGGGCCGAGCTGGGGCGCGGGATGCGCGGGCTCCGCATCGGCCTGATCCGCGACTACTCGCTCACCCACGTCCAGAAGGCCGTGGGCGACGCCGTCCGGAGCGCGCTCAAGGCGATGGAGCGGCTGGGCGCCCAGGTCGAGGAGATCGCCATGCCCTCGATCCACGGCAACATCTCCGCCCAGCTCACGATCGAGTCGTGCGAGCCGAGCACGTACCACCAGGAGTGGCTGCGCGCGCGCCCGCAGGACTACGGCGAGGACGTGCGCACGCTGCTGGAGATGGGCGAGATGTACCTGGCCACCCATTACCTCCAGGCCCAGCGCTACCGGAGCGTGCTGCGGAAGGAATTCCTGGCCGGGTTCAAGCAGGTCGACGTCTTCGTCACCCCGACCCTGCCGTTCACGGCGACGCCGTGCGGGGCCACCGAGGTCGTGATCGAGAACGACCGGAAGGAGGACATGCTCTCCGCCATCATGCAGTTCACCGGCGTGCCGAGCCTGGCCGGGCTGCCGGCGCTGTCGCTGCCCGTCGGCTTCGATCCCGACGGGATGCCGGTCGGCATGCAGATCATCGGGCGCCCGTTCGACGAGGGGACGCTGTTCCGCATCGGCCACACCTACCAGGGCGAAACCGACTGGCACACGCGCGCGCCGAAGCTGTAATTCTCGGAGGGGGCTTCGTTGCGCCGGCAAAGCCGGCGCTCGAAGCGCGTCAGGTCCCGCCAACGCGCTCCAGGGTCTCCTCGACGTTCGGCGCCCGGGCAATGTTGGCCAGCGCGAAGTGCATCTTCGTGCGGAAGGCGTCGAGGGTGCCCGCGGCGACGTGGGGCGTGAGGACGACGTTGTCGAGGCCGCGCAGCGGCAGGTCGGCGCCCGGCGGCTCGGGCAAGTACACGTCGAAGCCGCCGCCCATGATCCGCCCCGCCCGCAGCGCCTCCGCCACCGCGCTCCCCGACTCCAGGAAGCGCGGCACCAGCCCCGCCGGGCACTCCTCGCGGATCACCTGGTAGAGCGTCTCGGTCGCCCGGTTCAGGTAAAGCACGGCCCAGGGCGTCATCGCCGCGCCTTCTTCACCGGCATGATGCCGTTGAGGGCCAGCCGGCCGCCGTCGACGTACACCGTGCTCCCGGTCATGTAGGACGAGGCGCCGGAGGCCAGGAAGACCGCCACCTCGGCGATCTCGCGCGGCTCGGCCGTGCGCCCGATGGGCGTGCGCGAAAGGGTCCGCCAGGTCCACTCGGGGTCCTTGAGGAGGTGGCGGGTGAGCCCCGTCACCACGGTGCCGGGGCCGATGGCGTTGACGCGGATCCCGTACGGCGCCAGCGCCACCGCGGTGGCGGTGGTGAGCTGGCGGATGCCGCCCTTGGACGCCGCGTAGGCCACCGACTCGGGCCGGGCCACGACGGCGTTGACCGAGGAGATGTTGATGATGACCCCGCCCCGGCGCGCCTTGACCATCCGCCGCGCCGCCCCCTGGCTCACCAGGAACGCGCCCTTCAGGTTCACGCCGAGGACGCGGTCCCACTGCGCCTCGGTCAGCTCGAGGAAGGGGACGATGGGCTCGATGGCCGCGTTGTTGACCGCCACGTCGACGCGTCCCCACGCGCGGTCGATGGCCGCGAACGCGCTCCGCACCGAGGCGGCGTCGGCGACGTCGACCGTGAGGGCGAGGGCCTTGCGCCCGAGGCGGCGCGCCGTCGCCGCCGCCGTCCTCGGATCGATGTCGGCGACCGCCACGCGCGCGCCCTCCCGCGCGAAGGCGAGCGCGATCGCCTGGCCGATGCCGCGCCCCGCGCCCGTGACGAGCGCAACCTTGTTCCTGAGTCTCATGACGGGCCTCCGGGCTCGAAAAAGCCGCGCGAGTATAGCACGCGGGTTTGCGTCCCGAGATCGGGCGTGCTATGAGAGCGGCGCATGCCGGCTCCCTACCGCTGGGTCATCCTCGCCGTCTGCATGCTCTCCTTCATCCAGGTCCACGTCCACCGGCTGGCGTTCGCGCCGCTCATCCCGACCTTCGTGGCCGACCTCGGCATCACCTACGCCGCCGCCGGCGCCATCCAGACCGCGTACTTCTGGACCTACACGCTCGTGCAGGTGCCGATCGGCCTCTGCACCGATCGCTGGGGCGCGCGGCGCGTGATGCTGGTCTTCCTGAGCGCGCTGTGCGTGGGCACCCTGCTCTTCGCCGCCAGCCACAGCTATCCCGCGAGCATCGCCGCGCGGGCCCTCGTCGGCCTCGGCGCCGCCGCCGTCTGGGTGCCGGGCATGCGGCTGATCGCCGAGTGGTTCCCCGTCGAGGAGCGCGGGCGCGTCACCGGGCTCTTCTCCGCCGGCGGCGGCGTCGGGGGCACGCTCGCCCTGGTGCTGGTGCCGTGGCTCGCCGAGCGCTGGGGCTGGCGCCTCGCCTACGCGGCCACCGTCGTCCCCGTGCTGGTCGTGCTGGCGCTGATCGGGCTGCTCGTGCGCGAGCGCGAGGCGCCCGGCGCCGCCGCGCCGCGGCGGGAGGGCGCGCTCTGGCGCGTGCTCGGCACGCCTGCCATGTGGCCGTTCAACCTCACCGTGCTCTTCTCGTACGGCGGCTACTTCAGCATGCTGACGTTCCTCCCCGCCTTCTTCGTCCGGCGGCTCCACTTCTCGGGCGCGCAGGCGGGGCTCGTGACGAGTCTCATCACCGCGGGCACGATCGTCTCCTGGCCGCTCGCCGGCTACGTGAGCGACCGGCTGGGTCGGCCGAAAGCGGTCTACCTCTTCAGCCAGACCGCGAGCGTGCTCGTCTGCGTCGTGTTCGCGCTGATCGTGCCCGGGTTCGCGTTCGGCGGCGCCGCGCTCGTCGCCGTCGCCACGGGGCTCCTCGTGGGCGGCATGATCACGCCGTACGTGATGGTCATCGACATGTTCCCGCGGGACCTGGCCGGCACCGTCACGGGGGTGATCAACGCCTCCTGCTTCGCCGGCGGCATGGTGCTGCCCGTCATCCTCGGCCGCGTCGTCGACGTCACCGGCAGCTTCCCGGCGGCCTTCCTGGTCGCCGGTGGCGTCCAGCTCCTGGCCCTGGTCTTCGGCGCGTTCATCCGCGAGCGGCGGAAGCCGTGATGACGGGTTTCGCTGGCCGGGCGCGCCGGATTGCGGTATACGATTCGGCTCGGGGCCCGGCCCCAGGGAGGACGCCATGACGCCGTTCCGTCTCGCTCGCTGGCGCTTCACGAGCTGCTGTGGCCACGCCTCGCCGCCTCCGGACCCCGGCGGCTCGGGCCGGCGGGAGTTCCTCAAGCTGGCCGGCGGTGTCGCGGGGCTCGCCGTCCTCGGCCGGCGCGGCGCGGCCGAGGCCCAGGGGCGCGTGTTCCCGCCGCCCCCGCCCGCCGTGAGCCCCGTCGACGGCCTGATCGACTTCCACGTGCACAGCGCCCCCGACGTCTTCGGCCGGTCCGTCGACGACGACGAGGCGGCGACGCTCGCGCGGGACAACGGGATGGAAGCGCTCGTCCTGAAGAACCACGTGGCGCTCACGGCCGACCGCGCGTGGATCGCCCGCAAGCACGTCCCGGGCGTGAAGCTCTTCGGTGGCATCGCGCTGAACGGCGCCGTCGGCGGCGTCAACCCCGAGGCGGTGCAGTGGATGTACCGCATGCAGGGCGGGCTCGGGCGCGTGGTCTGGTTCCCGACCTTCGACGCCGACCACCACGTCAAGCACTTCAAGGACGCGCCGGCAGGGATCAAGGTCGTCGGCCCCGACGGCCAGGCGCTCCCCGCGGTGCGGGAGGTGCTGAAGGTCTGCGCCGAGCAGAAGCTCGTGGTCTGCACCGGCCACGCGGCGCCGGCCGAGGCCCTGGCCATCGCCGAGGCGGCGCGCGACGCGGGCTGCGACCGCGTTCTCGTCACCCACGCCGAGTTCGAGGTCGTGAACATGTCGCTCGAGGAGATGCGCCGCGCGGCCGCCCTCGGCGCCAAGCTCGAGCTGTGCGCGATGGGCCTGCTCATGGGGTCGAACGCGCACCTGTCCTGGATGCGCCACTGGCGCCGGGTCACGGCCCAGGAGACCGCCGGGCACATCAAGGCCGTCGGCGCCGAGCACTTCGTCCTGGCCACCGACCTCGGGCAGGCCGGCAACCCCATGCAGGCCGACGGCTACAAGATGTTCGTGGCCGCGCTGACCGCCGAGGGCATCACGAAGGATCAGATCCGCCTCATGGGGCGAGAGACCCCCGGCGCGCTCTTGATGGGCTGAGAGGAGCCGATGGACGTGCGACCCGGCGCCAGCGCGGAAGTCGAAATCACCGTCACGCCGGACCAGACTGCCGACCGGCTCGGCAACCCCGGCGTGCAGGTGTTCGCCACCCCGGTCCTCGTCGGCCTCCTCGAGCAGGCCGCGGGCGC
>JACQCN010000084.1 GCA_016201575.1 Candidatus Rokuibacteriota bacterium
ATGTCGGAGAGGGCCTCGACGGCCCCCTCCGAGGCCTCCCCCAGAATCGGGTGCACCGGCCAAGCCGGCGCTCGAATAAGCGGCGCCACGGGCGCGATCGATCCAGACGCGCTGACGGATCGGCGCTTGCTTCGCCGCTGACGCTGGTCCTATAATGACCGGACATTACCCAGACAAGTGACCCAGGGGTGTCTATGAACCTGGACGATTGGCGTTCCAGGATCAACGACCTCGACAGCCAACTCCTCAACCTCCTCAACCAACGCGCAGAGGCCGCCCTCCGGATCGGAGACCTCAAACGACGGAAGGACCTGGCGTATTTTGTCCCTGAGCGGGAAGCGGAGATCATCGATCGGCTCGTCAAGCTGAACCGCGGCCCGCTGCCCGCGGACGCCGTCCGCGCCATCTGGCGCGAGGTCCTGTCCGCCTCGCTCGCCCTCGAGCACCCGCTGCCCGTGGCCTACCTGGGGCCGGTGGCCACGTTCACGCACCAGGCGGCCCTCCAGCGGTTCGGCAGCGGGGCGGAGCTCATGCCCGCCCGGACGATCCTCGACGTGTTCGAGGAGGTGGAGCGCGGGCGCGCGGAGTACGGCGTGGTCCCCATCGAGAACTCGACGGAGGGCGCCGTCAACCTGACCCTCGACCGCCTCATCGACGGCGACGTGCTGATCTGCGGCGAGGTGCGCCTCGAGGTGCGCCAGCACCTGCTGTCGCGCGCGACCGACCTCGCGCAGGTCAAGACCGTGGGCTCCCACCCGCAGGCGCTCGCGCAGTGCCGCGTGTGGCTGGCCGAGCATCTCCCCGATGTCGCGGTGGAGGAGGTGGCGTCCACGGCGGCGGCGGCCGGCCTCGCCGCCAACGATCCCACCGTCGCCGCGGTGGCCTCCGAGCTGGCCGCGCGCCTCCACGACGTGCCGATCCTGCGCGCGCGCATCGAGGACACCGCCAACAACTCGACACGGTTCCTCGTGATCGGCCGGCGGCCGATGGGCCCGACGGGGCGCGACAAGACCTCGATCCTCTTCTCGATGCGGAACGAGCCCGGCGCCCTGTTCCGGATCCTCGAGCCGTTCGCCACGCAGGGGCTCAACCTGACGAAGATCGAGTCGCGGCCGACCAAGCGGCGCCCCTGGGAGTACGTCATGTTCATCGACTTCGAAGGCCACCGCGACACGCCGACGGTGGAGGCCGTGCTCGGACAGATCCGGGAGCGCACCCAGTTCCTGAAGATCCTCGGGTCGTACCCGGCGGCATAAGGAGACACCATGCCCACGCAGTGGGAATCCCTGGCCAACGAACACATCCTGGGCATCGCCCCCTACGAGCCCGGGAAGCCGATCGAGGAGCTGGAGCGCGAGCTCGGCATCCACGACGCGATCAAGCTGGCGTCGAACGAGAACCCGCTGCCGCCGTCGGAGCGGGTGCAGAAGGCCATCAGCGCCGCCCTCGGCGCCCTGAACCGCTACCCCGACGGCAGCGGCTTCTACCTGCGGCAGGCCCTGGCCAAGAAGCACGGCGTCACGCCCGAGCACGTCGTGCTCGGCAACGGCTCCAACGAGCTGATCGAGCTCCTGGTCCATGCCTTCATGCGGCCCGGCGACGAGGCGGTGGTCCCGCACCCCTCCTTCGTGGTCTACCCGACGAGCGTCCAGGCCGCCGGCGGCATCCGCGTGGTGGTGATGCTCAAGGACTACCGGCTCGACCTGGAGGCGATGGCACGGGCGATCACGCCGCTCACCAAGCTGGTCTTCATCGCCAACCCCAACAACCCGACCGCGACGATGGTGACGGCCGAGGAGGTCGAGCGCTTCATGGCGCGCGTGCCCGACCGCACGATCGTGGTCTTCGACGAGGCCTACGTCGAGTTCGCCCAGGGCCCCGACTTCCCCGACTCGCTCGGCTACATGAAGCAGGGCCGCAAGGTCGTCGTGCTGCGGACCTTCTCGAAGGCGGCGAGCCTGGCCGGCCTGCGGGTGGGCTACGGCCTCGCCGATCCCGACGCCATCGGCCTCCTCAACCGCATCCGGCCGCCCTTCAACGTCAACTCGCTCGCCCAGGCGGCGGCGCTGGCCGCGCTCGACGACGAGTCGCACGTGATGGAGTGCGTGCGGCTGATCGAGGCCGGCCGCCACTTCCTCTACGATGAGTTCAAGGCGCTCGGCATCAAGTACGTGCCCTCCCGTGCCAACTTCATCCTCGTCGACGTCGGCCGCAGCGCCAACGAGATCTACCAGAAGCTCCTGCGCGAGGGCGTGATCGTGCGGCCGATGACCTCGTTCGGCATGGAGACGGCGCTCCGGATCACCGTGGGCACGCCGCAGGAGAACCGTCGCCTGGTGAAGGCGCTCGCCGCCGTGCTCGGGAAGAAGGCCTCGTGATCCAGCGGCTCGCGATCGTCGGGCTCGGGCTCCTCGGCGGCTCCGTCGCCAAGGCGGCGCGCGCCGAGGGCCTGGCCCGCAGCATCGTGGCCGTGGGGCGGAGCGCCGCGCGCCTCGAGGCCGCGCGGCGGGACGGCTCGGTCGACCGGGTGACGACCGACCTGGCGGCGGGCCTGCGCGAGGCCGACTTCGTGCTCCTGGCGGCGCCGGTGGCGGCGATCGAGGGCCTGCTCCCGGACGTGTGGCGGGCGGCCGAGCCCGACGCGACCGTCACCGACGTGGGCAGCGCGAAGGCGGCCATCGTCCGGGCGGCCGAGCGCCTGGCCGCGGCGCGGTCGCTCGCGTTCGTCGGCGGGCATCCCATGGCGGGCTCCGAGCAGAGCGGCTACGCGGTCGCGCGCGCGGACCTCTTCCAGGGCGCCACCGTCATCCTCACGCCCACCGAGCGCACGGACCTCCCGGCCGCCAAGCGCGTGACCGAGTTCTGGGAGGCGGTCGGAGCCCGCGTGACCGCGCTCGATCCCGAGCGCCACGACCAGGTGGTGGCCGCCATCAGCCACCTGCCGCACCTCGCGGCCTACGCGCTGGTGGAGTCGGTGGCCCGGCTCGACGGCCAGGCGCTCCACGTGGCCGCCCGCGGCTTCAAGGACACCACGCGCGTCGCCGCGTCCGACCCGCGCGTCTGGCGCGAGATCTTCCTCGCCAACCGCGCCGCCCTCGGCCAGGCGCTGGCCGCGTTCCGCGCGGCGCTGGCGGAAGTGGAGGCGCTGATCGAGGCTGGCGAGGGCGAGCGCCTCGAGCGGAAGCTCGCCGAGATCAAGGGCGTGCGGGAGCGCCTGTCGTGAGGCTCCGGGTGCGTCCGGTGGCGGGGCTGGCGGGCACGATCGAGGTGCCCGGCGACAAGTCCATCTCCCATCGCGCGGCGCTGCTGGGCGCGATCGCCGAGGGGCCGACCGAGGTGACCGGCTACCTCGAGGCCGCGGACTGCCTGAACACGCTGGCCGCGATCGAGAAGCTCGGCGCCGAGGTGACGCGCAAGGGCCCCGGGCACTACCGGATCGCGGGCGTCGGGCTGGCCGGGCTCCAGGAGCCGGACAGCGTGATCGACTGCGGCAACTCGGGGACCACAGCGCGCCTGCTCCTCGGCCTGCTCGCGGGCCAGCCGTTCTGGACGATGCTGACCGGCGACGATTCCCTGCGCCGCCGGCCGATGGCGCGCGTGACGGCGCCGCTGTGCGAGATGGGCGCCACCATCGTGGGCCGCGCCGACGGCGGCAAGCTCCCGCTGGCGATCCGCGGCCGGCGCCCGCTGGCGGCGCTGACCTACCGGCTGCCGATGGCCTCCGCGCAGGTGAAGTCGGCGGTGCTGCTCGCCGGCCTCTGGGCCGACGGCCCCGTCACCGTCGAGGAGCCGGCGGTCTCGCGGGATCACTCGGAGCTGATGCTCCGGCAGTTCGGCGCGCGTCTGAGCGCCGGCGACCGGCGCGTGACGATCACGCCGGGCGGCCCGCTCACGGGCGGCGCCGTCCAGGTCCCCGGCGACATCTCCTCGGCGGCGTTCTTCCTGGTGGCCGGCGCCATCGTGCCCGGCAGCCGCGTCGGCATCCGCCGGGTGAGCCTCAATCCCACCCGGACGGGCATCCTCGACGTGCTGACGGCGATGGGCGTGGACGTGGAGCGCGCCGAGACGCCGGCCGGGATCGAGCCGACGGGCACCGTGACGGTCGGCCACGCGCGGCTGCGCGGGACGACGATCGCGGGAGCGCTCATCCCGAGGCTCATCGACGAGATCCCGGTGCTGGCGGTCGCGGCGGCCGTGGCCAGCGGCCCCACCGAGGTCCGCGACGCGGCCGAGCTGCGGGTCAAGGAGTCCGACCGGGTGGCGGCGCTCGCGCGCGAGCTCGGCAAGATGGGCGCGCAGGTCGAGGAGCGGCCCGACGGCCTCGCGATCGCCGGCGGCGCGACGCTGCGCGGCGCCCGCGTGGAGAGCGGCGGCGACCACCGGATCGCCATGGCCCTCACGGTGGCGGGGCTGGCGGCGCGGGGCGAGACGATCGTGGAGGACACCGCCTGCATCGCGACCTCGTTCCCGGACTTCGTCGAGACCCTGAACGCGATCGCGGGCGGCGCCGCCGTGACGGTGGAGCCGTGAGCACGAGTCGGCTGGCGCGGCAAGACGACGTCGCGAGCGCGTTGGTCCGTTCGCGGCCCCCGCGTCCGCTGGGGTGACGGAAGTGTTTCGGTGAGTCGGGAGGAGTTCGAGTTCGAGCGCCGGCTCCGCCGGCGCAAGCTCTTGGGGGGAGGTTCGGAAGGGGGGCAGAGCCCCCCTCCGAGAGTGATGAGGCGTCAGCCGATTATCACGATCGACGGGCCCGCGGGCGCCGGGAAGAGCACGGTGTCGGGCGAGCTGGCCCGGCGGCTCGGTTACCGGCTGCTCGACACCGGGGCCATGTACCGGGCGGTGGCGGTGAGCGTGGCCGCGGCCGGGCTCGCGGCCGAGGACACCGAGGCGCTGCGCGTGCATCTCGCGCGGATGCAGCTCACGTCCGACGGCACGCGCGTGTGGGTGGACGGGCGGGAGGTGACCGGCGAGCTCCGCACGCCCGAGATCAGCGAGCTGACGTCGCGGCTGACCATGCTCAAGCCGGTGCGGGACGCGGTGACGCCGCTCCAGCGGCGGCTCGCGGCGGACGGAGGCGTGGTGCTCGAGGGGCGCGACACGGGCACGGTCGTGTGCCCCGACGCCGACGTGAAGTTCTACCTCGACGGGACGGTCGACACGCGGGTCCGGCGGCGGCACGCCGAGCTGGCCCAGCGCGGGGTGACCACGAGTCTTGACGCAGTGCGGAAGGAAATCGAGAGGCGAGACGAGCAGGATATGACCCGCGCGCTCGCGCCCCTCCGCAAACCGGCCGACGCGATCGTGGTCGACACGACGGACCTCACCGCCGGGGAGGTGGTCCAGCGGATGCTGGAAGCGGTCGAGCGACGGCGATGCTGTACGCGCTCCTGAAGTCGCTGACGCGGCTGCTGGCGCGGCTGTACTTCAGGATCGAGGCGCACGGAGCGGACAACGTGCCGAGGACGGGGCCGGCCCTGATCGTCTCGAACCACTCGAGCGTGCTCGATCCGCCGCTCGTGGGCGCGGTGGCGCCGCGGCCGCTCCACTTCATGGCGAAGGCCGAGCTGTTCGGGATCCCGGTCTTCGGGCGGCTGATCCGCGCGGTGAACGCGCGGCCGGTGCGCCGCGGCGAGTCGGATCCCTCGGCGCTGCGCGCGTCGATGCGGGTGCTGGAGAGCGGGGGAGCGCTGCTGGTGTTCCCGGAGGCCACGCGCCGGCCGGAGGGCATGCTCGGCGAGGGACGCCCGGGCGCCGGCATGCTGGCGGTCCTGAGCGGCGCGCCCGTGGTGCCGGCGTACATCGAGGGCAGCGGCCGGGCGTGGCCGAAAGGGCGGACGCTCCCGCGCCCGGTGAAGGTCCGGGTCCGCTTCGGTCGGCCCCTGCAGTTCAAGCGGGACGAGTCCCGCGCCCGGAAGGAGCAGTACGCGGCTGCGAGCCGCGAGATGATGTCGGCGATCGCCTCGCTCAAAGGCGACGCACACTAGGCAAGGAGGAACGGGTGTAATGGCTCAGAAGGACGAAGCACGTCAGCCCCTCGGAGCACCGGGAAAGGAGGGCGAGCACGACGCGGCCGAGGACCGGATGGAAGACTGGTACAAGGAAGAACTCGCCGAGTTCGAGGAAGGGGAGGTCGTCCGCGGCCGGGTCGTCCAGGTCCGCGACAGCGAAGTCCTCGTCGACGTCGGCTACAAGAGCGAGGGCTCGATCCCGATCGAGGAGTTCCGGGGCATGCCCCCGAAGGTCGGCGAGGACATCGAGGTATACCTCGAGGCCAAGGAGGACAACGAAGGGCTGATCGTCCTCTCGAAGGACAAGGCCGACAAGATCAAGGTCTGGGACGCCGTGTCCCGGGCCCACGAGAAGGGCACGCCCTTGGAGGGCCGGGTCGTCGAGGTGGTGAAGGGCGGCCTCGCGGTCGACGTCGGCGTCAAGGCCTTCCTGCCGGGCTCGCAGGTGGACCTGCGGCCCGTGAAGAACCTGGCCTCCATGCTCGGGCAGACGATCCGCGCCAAGGTCATCAAGCTCAACCGCCGCCGCGGCAACGTGGTCCTCTCCCGGCGCGCCGTCCTCGAGGAGGAGCGCGAGGAGAAGAAGAAGCACACCATGGAGGTCCTGGCGGAGGGGATGACCCTCACCGGGACCGTGAAGAACATCACCGACTACGGCGCCTTCATCGACCTCGGCGGGATCGATGGGCTGCTGCACGTCACCGACATGTCCTGGGGCCGGGTGGGCCATCCCTCGGAGATCTTCCAGGTGGGCGACCAGGTGGAGGTGGTCGTGCTCCACTTCGACCGCGAGAGCGGGCGGGTGTCGCTCGGCTACAAGCAGCGGTCGTCCGACCCGTGGGAGACGGTCGAGCAGCGCTTCGCGCCCGGCACCAAGACGGGCGGCAAGGTGGTGAGCCTCACCAACTACGGCGCCTTCGTGGAGCTGGAGCCCGGCGTGGAGGGGCTGGTGCACGTCTCGGAGATGTCGTGGACCCGCCGGGTCCGGCACCCCTCGAAGATCGTCAACGTCGGCGACAGCGTCGACGTGATCGTGCTCGACGTCAACAAGGGGGCCAAGCGGATCTCGCTCGGCATGAAGCAGGTCGAGCCCGACCCGTGGGCCACGATCGAGGAGCGGTACCGGCCGGGCCCGCGCGTGCAGGGCAAGGTCCGCAACCTGACGGACTTCGGCGCCTTCGTGGAGCTGGAGCCGGGCGTCGACGGCCTCCTGCACATCTCCGACATGTCGTGGACCCGCAACATCGGGCACCCCTCGGAGATCCTGAAGAAGGGCCAGGATATCGAGACGCAGATCCTCAACGTCGATCGCGAGAACAAGCGGATCTCCCTCGGCCTCAAGCAGATCCAGCCCGACCCGTGGGACACGGTGTCCGCGCGCTACCCCATGGGCTCGCGCGTGACCGGCAAGGTGGTCCGCCTCACCGACTTCGGCGCCTTCGTGGAGCTGGAGCCGGGCGTCGACGGCCTCCTGCACATCTCCCAGATGTCGAACCGGCCCATCGCCTCCCCGGGCGAGATCGTCAACGTGGGCGACGAGCTCACGCTCATGGTGATCCGCGTCGATTCCCAGGAGCGGCGCATCGGGCTCAGCCTGAAGGAGCTGGCTCACGCCATCGAGCCGTCGCGCGGCGAGGTCGTGGACCAGTCCCGGGGCCGCGGCCAGCGCCGGGGCAAGCGGAAGGACGAATACGACGACGAGGACTAGCGCGTGAGCCCGCGCTGGCGGGTGCTCGCGATCACCCTCGGGGTGATGGCGGGCGTGATCGTCGTGTTCCTCGTCACGCTGTGGGCGCTCCTGCGCGTCACCGAGGGCGGCGGCCTGCCGGGCAGCCGGAAGGTCGCGGTCGTCGAGGTCGAAGGCGTCATCGTCGACACCAGCGACCTCGTGCGCGACCTGAAGGACCACCTCGACAACTCCGCCGTGCGCGCGGTCGTGGTCCGGATCAACAGCCCGGGCGGGGTCGTCGGGCCCACGCAGGAGGTCTACGCCACCATCCGGCGGCTGGAGAAGGCGGGCAAGCCCGTGGTGGCCTCGCTGAGCGCGGTGGCCGCGTCCGGAGGCTACTACATCGCGGCGGCGGCCAACCGGATCTACGCCAACCCGGGCACGCTCACGGGCTCGATCGGCGTGATCATGCAGATGCCCAACGTCGAGGGGCTCTTCAAGAAGATCGGCGTGGACTACGTGGTCGTGAAGGCGGGCGAGCACAAGGACATCGGCAACCCCGCCCGGCCGATGACGCCCGACGAGCGGCGGATCTTGCAGACGCTGCTCGACGACGTCCACGCCCAGTTCATCGACGCGGTCGCGGAGGGGCGCCGGATGGACCGCGCGGCGGTCGTGGCCCTCGCCGACGGCCGCATCTTCTCGGGCGCCCAGGCCAAGGAGCTGAAGCTGGTGGACGCGCTCGGCGGCCTCGACGACGCGATCGAGGGCGCGGCCCAGCTGGCGGGGCTCCCGCCCAAGCCCCGGGTCATCCAGCCGCGGCGGCGCTTCTCCATCCTGGACCTGCTCCGGAGCCAGCTCGACCTGCCCGGGCTCGTGGGAGTGCCGGTGCCGCGGCCGATCCTCCGGACCCCGCTCTACCTGATGGATTAACGCTCGGAGGGGGGCTTTGCCCCC
>JACQCN010000018.1 GCA_016201575.1 Candidatus Rokuibacteriota bacterium
GAGTGGGCCACTGTCCCGAGAGCTTCGGCAAATCGGTTGCCCTCCTTGCCTCCTCGGTAGCTACTGGGGCGCACCGACAATTCCCCAGGCCGGACTTGCACCGGCAAGAACACAGCACCTTTCCACGGCGCGGGTGAATACTGCGCGTTAGTCAGTCGGCCACGACGCCGGAGGAGCGTGTTGGAGTGACGAACGCTTCGGGCGCCGGCTCCGCCGGCGCAACCCCTGGGGGGGAAGGTTCGGAAGGGGGGCGGGAGCCCCCCTCCGAGTGACTTTCCTGGGCGAAGGTGTAGAGGATCAGGAGGATGGGCAGCAGGTACATGTGGCTGCCGCCCCACATGAGGCCGCCCGCCAGCGCCTGATCGGCGAGCGCGTCGACCCCGTGCTCGGCCGCGGTCTCCAGGTAGTGCGGGTAGAGGACGCGCTCGGGCAGGCTCAGGAACATCCCGAGGAAGATGTTCTGCGCGGTCGCCGCCACCAGGTACACGATCTTGAATCCCCGCGCCGCGTGCCGCCGCACCCGCGGCGCGGGCTCGATGATCGGCCACCAGAAGAGGATCGCCGTCCCGAAGAACATCGCGTGCTCGAGCGCGTGGATCGGCTCGTGCGCAAGCGCCGCGCCGTACAGGGACGGCAGGTGCCAGATCCAGATGGTCACGATGTGGCCGAGCCACGCGACGGGCAGCGCCGTCAGCGCGGCGAGGACCTCCCGGAGCCGGTGCCCGCGGGTGAGCGGGCGGCCGAGGGCGCGGCGCGCTCGCCGCGGGAGGCCCCAGAGCACGATCGGCAGCGGGTTGCCAAGGAGGAGCAGCGGGGCGGCGGTCATGGTGAGGAGCAGGTGCTGCGCCATGTGGGCCGAGAAGAGCTCGGCGGCCAGGTCGTCGAGCGGAGTCAGGAGAGCGCCGGCGAGCGCCGCGAGCCCCGCCACGTAGGCGGCCAGCCGCCAGCCGGGAGCCGCCGCGCCGTGGCCCGCCGCGCGCAGGCGCCGCCAGCCGCGCAGGCTGGCGGCGCCGAGCCCGAGCAGGACGACGGTCAGACACGCCCTCAGCACGGTCTCGAACATGCCCGACCGACCTCAGCCGAGGACGCCGCGCTCGGCGAGCACCAGCAGGAGCCAGCCGACCTGGCTCCAGACGAACACGCGCGAGGCCTGCCGCGCGTCGCCGGCGCGAGCGAGGCGGTATTGCCAGAGGCCGAAGACGAGCGCGAAGAGCCCGAAGCCGTACCGCGTGTAGGAAGACGGCGCGTCGAACACGCCGGAGGCCTCGACGACGCTGCCGACGAGCGTCCAGGCGAGATAGGCCACCAGCCACTGCGAGAGCACCGAGGCCACGAGCGGGAAGCTCGAGCCGCGGCGGCGGAGGACCCAGCTGACGACGCCGAAGACCACGGTCGCCGCCAGGGGCACCACGAGGAGGGCTACGAGGACCCGCTTCACGCCGACCCGACTCTACACGCGGGGCCGGCACGAGTCAACGCAACACTTTGACACTACAGCACAATTTGACCTATCATCGATCAATGGGCGCGCTTCGATGATTCGGAGCATGACCGGCTTTGGCCGGGCGCAGGTGGCGGGGGACAAGGTGATCGTCTCCGTCGAGGCCCGCTCCGTCAACCACCGGCATCTCGACATCGTTCTGAAGCTGCCTCGGCTCGCCGCGTCGCTGGAGAGCGAGGCGCGCCGCATCATCCAGGACCGGCTCGAGCGCGGGCGCGTGGACGTCATCATGAGCGTGGCGCCCGTCGCCGGCGAGTCGAGCCAGCAGGTCAGCCTCGACGTCCCGCTCGCGCGCGGCTATGCGGACGCCGGCCGGCGGCTCGCCGAGGCGCTGGGCATCCCGCAGGGCGTGGCGCTCGACTGGCTGCTGGAGCGGCCCGGCGTCCTCCGCGTCGAGGAAGCCGAGCCGCCGCCCGCGGACGCCATCTGGCCGGTCGTCGAGGCGTCGCTGATCCGGGCCCTCGACGAGTTGATCGAGCGGCGGGAGGTGGAGGGCGAGTCGCTCGCCGCGGCGCTCCGAACGCTGCACGAGGCGCTGGTGCTGGAGGTCGACCGGATCACCGCGCGCGTCCCGCTCGTGGCCGGGCGGCGCCAGGAGCGGTTCCGCGAGCGGCTCACGGCCCTGCTCGGCGCGATTCCGATCGACGAGGCCCGGGTGCTGACGGAAGTCGCGATCTGGGCCGAGAAGACCGACATCGCCGAGGAGGTGACGCGGCTGCGCGCGCACCTCGAGCAGTTCGCGCTGATGCTCAAGGACGGCGGCGCCGTCGGGCGCCAGCTCGACTTCCTGATCCAGGAGATGAACCGCGAGGTCAACACGGTCGCGTCGAAGGCCGACGACCTCGAGCTGTCGCAGTCGGCCATCGCGGCGAAGGGGCTCCTCGAGAAGGTGCGGGAACAGGTGCAGAACCTGGAATGATCATGCGCCGCGGGACGCTGATCGTCGTGTCCGCGCCGTCGGGGGCTGGCAAGACGACGCTGTGCCGCGAGGTGCGCGCGTTCCTGCCCGACCTGGCGTACTCGGTCTCCTACACGACGCGGCGCCCGCGCCCGGGGGAGGTCGACGGTGTCGACTTCCACTTCGTGCCGGAGTCGGCCTTCGCGGAGCTGCGCGACGCCGGGCGGTTCGCGGAGTGGGCGCAGGTCCACGGCAACCTGTACGGCACCCACGCGGCGACGCTCGAGCGGGCCCTGGCCGAGGGGCGGGACGTCCTGCTCGACATCGACACGCAGGGGGCCCGCCAGCTGCGGGCGCGCTACCCCGAGGCCGCGCTGATCTTCATCATCGCGCCGTCGATGGCCGAGCTGGAGCAGCGGCTCCGCGAGCGGCGCTCGGACGGGGAGGGGGAGATCAAGCGCCGGCTGGACCGCGCTCGCGAGGAGATCCAGCTCTGGCGGCGGTACGACTACCTGATCGTCAATCGGGACGTGAAGGACGCGGTGGAGCAGTTGAC
>JACQCN010000019.1 GCA_016201575.1 Candidatus Rokuibacteriota bacterium
ATCGTCAAGCACGGGGTAGACGTGAACGAGACGGCGGGCGACGGCCTGATGGTGATCTTCCACGAGGGCGACCACCCGCGGGCGGCCGTGGAGGCGGCGCGGGCGATCCACCGGCGCACGCGGGAGCTGAACGCGGAGATGGCCGGGCGCGTGGAGCCGCTCGCCATGCACATCGGCGTCAACACCGGGCTGGCCCAGCTCGGGGCGACGAAGATCGAGGGGCGGGCGGGGACGCGCTGGACCTACACCGCCTCTGGCATCACGACGAACGTCGCCGCCCGGCTGGCGGCCGTCGCCCAGGGGGGCGAGATCGTCGTGAGCGAGGCCACCGTGGCCCGTCTCGGTCCCGACGCGGCGGCCGAGGACCTGGGGGTCCGGGAGCTGAAGAACGTCGAGACCCCGCTCCGCCTCTTCCGGCTGCGATAGTTCGGGGCTAGAATGGGCGTGCCTGAACGCCGGTTCATCAAGGAGAGGCTCATGACGACCGCTTCGACGGCCGCCGCCCGCCGGATCAGCTACCAGCTCGAGACCCTGTGGGACTACGACTACGTGCCGACCCACCACGAGCTGGAGTCGCTCTACGAGACCGCCAAGAAGAACCAGTGGAACGGCTCGACGGCCCTCGACTGGAGCCGGTCGGTGGGCAAGGAGGGCCCGGTCCTGAACGTGCAGATGGCGTTCGCGGGCTGCCCGTCCTTCGAGGGCAAGTCCGACGCGGAGTGGAAGGACATCGAGACGCTGGTCTCCTCCTGGCGGCTCTCCCAGTTCCTGCACGGCGAGCAGGGCGCGCTGATGGTGGCGGCGCAGCTCGTGAACTCGGTGCCCGACCTGGACGCCAAGCTCTACGCCTCGACCCAGGTGGTGGACGAGGGGCGCCACGTCGAGGTGTTCGAGAAGTACGTCAAGAAGCTGCACAAGATCTACCCGGTGGACCCGCTGCTCAAGGCCCTGATCGACGAGATCCTCTCCACGGACATGTGGCAGCTCAAGCTCC
This sequence comes from Candidatus Rokuibacteriota bacterium, assembly GCA_016201575.1. Taxonomy (GTDB): domain Bacteria; phylum Methylomirabilota; class Methylomirabilia; order Rokubacteriales; family CSP1-6; genus AR9. Next base: position 995 of record JACQCN010000019.1, read on the forward strand.
TCGGCATGCAGCTCCTCATCGAGGGGCTGGCCATCGCCGCCTTCAACGTGATGGCCAAGCAGACCGGCGACAGGACGCTCGGCGACCTGCTCGACTACGTGCTCCAGGACGAGGGGCGCCACGTCAACTTTGGCTACTTCGCCCTGCGCCGCTCGATCCCCGAGCTGCCGGAGGCCCGGCGGCAGGACCTCGAGGACTTCGCCCTCCGGGCGTGCGACGCGATGTACGGCCGCGACGAGCGCACCGGCTTCATGTCCATCAAGCACGCCTACGCTGAGCTGGGCTACAAGGACCCCGACGCGGTGTACGCCGAGGTGCTGGCCACCTCGATGACCATGAAGATGTTCAACCGATTCCTGTTCACCGAGGTCCTGATCCCGCGGCTCCAGCGGCTCGGGCTCATCTCCGATCGCGTCGCCCCCCGCTACCGGGAGATCGGCCTGATCGAATAGGGCGGCGTGAGAACCTACCTCAAAGTCCGGGGCGGCGAGGCCGAGGAGGCGAAGAAGGAGGTCGTCCGCGAGCAGCCGCTGGCCATCTCCGTCAACGGCGAGCGGTTCGTGACGCTGCTCTGCTCGCCGATGAAGCTCGAGGCCCTGGTGGTGGGGTACCTGTGGATGGAGAAGGTCGTCGCCGCCGTCGAGGAGATCGACCGGCTCGACATCTCGGAGGTCGACGGCACGGCGGCCGTGACCCTCCGGCACCCGGTCACGCTGCCTACCGAGCGGATCCTGACGTCGGGCTGCGGCGGCGGGATCACGTTCCGCATCGATCACCGGCTCTTCCCGCGGCTCCACTCCTCCCGCCGCGTCACCGCCGCCGCGCTGAGCGAGCGCATGAAGGACCTCTTCGCGGCCGCCGAGCACTACCAGCGCTCGCGCGGGATCCACGGCGCCGCGCTCACCGACGGCGAGCGCCTCCTCGTGGTGGCCGAGGACGTCGGCCGCCACAACGCCGTCGACAAGGTCAAGGGTGAGGCGCTCCTCGCCGGCCGGCCGACCGAGGACCTGATCCTGCTGTCCACCGGGCGCATCTCCTCGGAGATGCTCCTCAAGGCCGCCCGCATGGGCGTCCCCGTCGTTGCCTCGCGCACCTCGCCCACCGAGATGGCGATCTGTCTCGCCGAGCAGCTCAACATCACCGTGTGCGGCTACGTGCGGCCGGGCTCGCTCGACCTCTACGCGGGCGACGCGCTCAACATCGAAGCGACTGTCTTCCGAGTCAAGCGACGGGTTGCCATAGCGCTCCGTCCCGGACGATGGCGTTCAGAATGGTGAGGAGCTTGCGCATGGCGGCGATCAGCGCGAC
>JACQCN010000020.1 GCA_016201575.1 Candidatus Rokuibacteriota bacterium
GCCGCCACCGCGGCGACCGCATCGCCCACCATCCGCACCTTCTCCGTGCAGAGCGCCTCCTCGTCCTGGGAGACCGGGAGGATGCCGAACTTCACGCGGGGCAGGTCGGCGCCGGTGATCACGCCGTACACGCCGGGCAGGGCCCGGGCGCGGGCGGTGTCGATCCGCACGATGCGAGCGTGGGGATGGGGCGAGCGCAGGAGCTTGCCGAAGGCCATGCGGGGGAGGGCTAGGTCGTCGGCGAACTTCGTGTCGCCGGTCACCTTCGCCCACGCGTCGATCTTCGGGAGCGGCCGGCCGACGACGCTGAACCGCTCCTTGCCGTCCATCACGCCCGGCCTCCCGTGGCGCGAAGCGCCGCGAGCTCGACGGCGTCGAGGATCTTCGTGTAACCGGTGCAGCGGCAGAGGTTACCGGCCAGCGCGGTCCGGATCTCGTCGCGGGTCGGTCTCGGGTTGCGGTCGAGCAACGCCTCGGCGGTCAGGAGCATGCCCGGCGTGCAGTAGCCGCACTGGGCGGCGCCCAGCTCGGCGAAGGCCTGCTGGAGCGGGTGGAGGCGGCCGGGCGGGGCCATGCCCTCGACGGTGGTGATCTCCCGGCCCTCGAGCTCCACGGGGAGCGCCAGGCACGAGAGCACCGGCTCGCCGTCGACCAGCACGGTGCAGGTCCCGCACTCGCCCAGCTCGCACCCGTGCTTGGTGCCCGTGAGGCCCATCTCCTCGCGCAGCACTTCCAGCAGCGTCTTGTGGGGCGCCGCCGCCACGTCGTGGTCCTCGCCGTTCACGCGGAGCCGGAGCAGAGTCTTGGGCACGGGTTAACTCCTGCTTATTTTGGGTTAAGCATAGATGAATCAAACGGCCCAGGCAAGAGTTGTGTAGCGAGGCCCGGCTCCAGCGAGCCCTTGAACCCGGCGCGGCTCGCCCGCGGACCGCATCCTGTTCCATACGGTCAATCGCCAGTCGCAATTGCCCCTGGATTGTGCTTGCCGCCGTCCAGTCCGATCGGCTACGTTCGAGCACAAAAAGGGCCCTCGGATGCGCACCATTCAGTTCAGTCGAGGAGACCGGGATCGTACATGCCAGGGTCGACTGAAGCGCCTGCTCGATCGCTCGCCTTCCGCGAGACCGGGCCTGTCGAAAGGCCTGCCGTGATGAGCCATACAGAACTGCACAGCCGTATAATGCAGTCCCGGACAGATAGCGTTGCGTTCCCAGACGAAACACCACACCTGAGCAGCGAAACTGGCCGGTTGGCCGTGACCAGGTGATCTCCGTGGCGCAGAACCGCGGGGAACCCTCGCTCATGGAGACCGAGCGCGTTGAGACCGAGCAGGCCCAGCACCGAGGCGACGAGGGGCACCGAGGACGGGCCCCTGGCCTCGGTAGGCGGTGCGGAAGGAGCACACGACGTTCATCGCCACGACCATTCCGGCGAGTGCGAGCAGCGCGTAGCCGACGGCCGCGATCGCGCCGACGAGCGCCGCCCACGCGCTCACGCCCCGCCGGGCGTCATCGCCGTCTCGTCACCGGTCGTGAGGCGCTAGACATCAGCTGGCCGGCGCGCGACGCCCGAGACCTCATACGTGCTGTCTGGCAAGCAGTGACGCCAGGGAGGTGAAGTGCTCCGTGCCGCAGGATGGACACTGCGGATACGCACTCGGAAACACGCGGTCGCAATCGCCGCAGAGCCGCGCCTCCTCGAGGGGGAAGTGCGTGTTGACGGTGATCGCGGTGTTCTCCTTGCGCCGCTTTGGTCGTTTGACCCGTGCTCGGGGCCGCGGTCGAGCGACTACGAAGTGAACGGAAACCGAGCCAAGCAGGCGCCCCAACCTGCTGCCACGGCCGTTCGCTATGCTCACCGAAGTGCCATCGATGACCGCCAGGGCCGCCGCCTTCGCTTCAAGTCGCGCCAGTTCGACGGGAGCGCTCAGCCATTGGGCGCCGACTCTGATCTCGAGCCGGTACTGGCGTCCGTCCGACAACGGAGGCGCCGCATGATGAAAGGCCACTCCGATGCTGTGAAGGCTGATGTCGATGGCCTCGGCCTCGATGAAGTTCTTCCGATCCAGCCACAGGCGCACGGGAACCTGGACAGGGTAACGGGGCCGCTTCCGACGTTCGCTCACGCTGGTACCTCCCTTTGTCGAGCCAAGCGTCGGAGGAGCAAGTCGAGCGCCATTCTCGTAAGTGGCCGTCGCGGTCGGGAAAATTCGCCGCCGGACGCCCGTCGCGATACCAGGGAGGCGTGCCAACAGGGCAGGCTTGTGCCCATGTGGCGAGAGCAGACGGAACTGAATTAGACCCATCCTCGACAGTTGTCGGTTGAATCGACCTCGAACCACCCGGCGCGGACGCGAAGGTAGCGCCAGCAGCCCCGGTCGCATCTGGAAGAGAAGCTGCCGTCCCACCACCGCACGAATCCCGTTGAGGCCACCACCATCGTTGACACAGTCCCTCGGATTCGAGATCCGTGGGGTTGCGATCGCGACCTAGCGCGTTGATCTGGGTCTCGAAACTCTTCGATTTGACCTGCACGAGCGTCCGCGAGCCGCACGTTGGCCGACGCCGCAACCCCCGGCGTGACGCCGTCGCTCTCCAACGCGACACGAGGACGCCCCGCTCAAGCCCGTGCGCGCCTGGATTTGCCCACCTGGCCACGGCGCAGGATTCTCGGCGCCCTCGCGTCCGTAAGCTCCACGCACCAAACCGAAGACGCGACGGTCCGCGAAGACTCGGCGAGCCGCGCGAAGTATCATAGGGGCCTCTAACCATCGAGCGATCGGGAAATGCCCTCCAAGACCTCGCTAGAGCCCGCCGCCTGGAGGGGCGCGCCATCCGGTTCCGCCTTGACAGGCGGGTGAGAGACCGATACAAGAACTGGCACAGATCCCGAACGAGTTCCTGCTGGAGTGCCGAGTGTGCCCTCGGGTTCGTCGACGTCGTATCGAGTCTCGCAACGCCGCGGCTGATTCGGCCGCATCGGTCCTGACGCCCCCGTCGCTTCGCCGCTCAGCTCGAGCGGCCACGTACGTCTCGGTCGTCGCTCCTTCAGCGCCTTGCATCTGGTCCTTTCTGAACGGCCCGCGGGATTCGCCGCATCCTGCGGGAGGATCTCGATGAGCGAGGAGCGCCGCCAACTCGCGACGATCATGTTCACCGACGTGGTCGGGTACAGCGCGCTGACCCAGAAGAACGAGGCCCTGGCCCTCACTCTGCTCGACGAGCAACGCCGGCTGCTTCGGGCGCTCTTCGCCGAGCACCGGGGCCGTGAGATCGAGGCCGTGGGTGACGGGTTCTTCGTTGAGTTCGGCGGCGCCCCCGACGGCGCCCGCTGTGCCGTGGCGATCCAGCAGAAGCTCTTCGAACGCAACTCAACGCGGTCGGCTGACCAGCGGATCCAGGTGCGGATCGGGCTCCACTTGGCCGATGTGGTCCATCGGGAGAACCGCGTGCACGGCGACGGTGTCAACATCGCCGCGCGCATCGAGCCGCTGGCGGAGGCCGGCGGGATCTGCCTCTCCGAGGACGTAGCGCGGCAGGTCCAGAACAAACTCGAGCTGCCGCTGCGCAAGCTCGGCAAGGGCGACCGGTGGACATCTACCGAGTGGCGCTGCCCTGGGGCCGGAGGCATCTGCCATTCTCGGAGCGCGTGGCCTTCGCCTTGGGCCGGCGGAGGACACGCCGGATTGCCGTCGGCGGAGCGGCCTTCCTCGTCGTTCTTGCTGTCGCCGGCGCCTATGTCTCGCAACGAATGGGAGGGCACACACGGGTGGCGAGCCCTTCTCGACGAAGCACGACTGGAGATACGAGAAGCCGATCGGCCCGTGGACGCTCGTGACGTTCGTCGACGTCGGCGGCACGGCTCACCAGCTTGCCTATGATCACCGAATCCGGGGCGCCGGCCCTCACCCCCTGAAGGAAGGCATCTCAGCGGGCGCTGCTCGGCTACTTCTACCGCGAACACGACCCCGCTTGAAAACCCGCGTCCGGCCTGTAGAGTATGCCCGGTGTCCGCCTCCAAGCTCTGTTCGATGCGGGACGCCGTCGCCCGCTTCGTCCCCGACGGCGCCTCGATCTGCCTGGGCGCGGCGCTGGAGGCCTGCATCCCGTTCGCGGCCGGCCACGAGATCATCCGGCAGGGCAAGCGCGACCTCACCCTGATCGGCCCGATCTCCGACATGCTGTTCGACCAGATGATCGGCGCGGGCGCCGTCGCCCGCGTCATCGCGGCGTGGGTCGGCAACGTCAGCGCGGGGCTCGGCCACAACTACCGGCGCGCCGCCGAGCGCGGCCTCCCCCGCCCGCTCGCGGTGGAGGATCACTCGAACCTGACGCTCTCGCTCGCGCTCCTGGCCGGCGCGCTCGGCGTGCCCTACATCCCCACGCGCTCGCTCCTCGGCTCCGACATCCCCGTGTCCAACCCGCGGTTCAAGACCGCGCCCGACCCCTGGACGGGACGCCCGACGCTCCTCGTGCCCGCGCTCACGCCCGACGTCGCCATCGTCCACGTCCAGCGCGCGGACGCGCAGGGCGACGGCCACGCGTGGGGCCCGCTCGGCGTCACCCGCGAGGCCGCACTAGCCGCCCGGCGCGTGATCCTGGTCGCCGAGGAGCTCTGGCCGGCCGAGCGGATCCTCGCCGACCCGAACCTGGTCCTGGTGCCGGCGGTCAAGGTCGCGGCCGTCGTTCACGAGCCGTGGGGCGCGCTGCCGTCGCCGGTGCAGGGCTGCTACGGGCGCGATCACGAGCAGTTCACGCACTATCATGCGGAGTCGAGGACCCCCGACGGGTTCCGGGCGTGGCTCGAGCAGTGGGTGCTCGGCGTGGGCGACTGGAAGGGGTTCCTCGACCGGCTCGGCGCCGAGCGGCTCGAGCGGCTCCGGGTCCGGCGGCACCTCCCCAGCGAGCCGCTCGACTACGGCGCATGACCGGGAGCTACACCGATCGCGAGCTCATGGTGGTCGCGGCCGCGCGCGAGATCCGCGACGCGAAGGTCGTCTTCGTCGGCATGCGGCTCCCGATCCTGGCCTTCGCACTGGCCAAGCGCACCCACGCGGCAGGCGCGCCATCGGCGGCGCCGAGGTCGACCGGTACGGCAACCTCAACACCTCTTACATCGGCGACTGGCGGGCGCCGGCCGTGAAGCTGCCGGGCAGCGGCGGCGGCGCCGACATCGCGAGCCTGGCCCGCCGCGTGGTGATCATCATGCCCCAGGAGCGTCATCGCTTCGTGGAGCGCGTATCCTACGTCACCTCCGCGGGCCACGGCGACGGGCCGGGCTGGCGCGAGCGCGTGGGGCTCGCGGGCGGCGGGCCGGCCGCGCTCATCACGACGCTCGGCGTGTTCCGCTTCGACGCGGAGACGCGCGAGGCCGTGCTCGCGTCGTATCATCCGGGACAGAGCGTGGACAGCGTGCGCGCGGCCACCGGCTGGCCACTCCGCGTCGCCGCGGACGTCCGCGAGACCGTGCCCCCGACGCAGGCGGAGCTGGGCGTCGTGCGCGCCTGCGACCCCGAGGGCTTCTGGACGAGGTGACCTACGCCATACGCCAGGACCGATGACCGCGTGAAGATCTACTACGAGGAGCACGGCGCGGGCTTCCCGCTCGTGCTCGCCTACGGGATCGGCGGCAACACGCAGATGTGGGACGTGAACGTGGAGGCGCTGGCCGCGCGCTACCGGCTGATCCTCTGGGACCCGCGCGGCCACGCCCGCTCCGAGAGCCCCGCGGACCCCGCGAAGTACTCGTTCACGCGCTGGGCCTTCGACCTGCGCGACCTGCTCGACCACCTGCGGATCCGGCGGGCCTACGTCGGCGGGCTCTCGCTGGGCGGCGGCATCGCCACCCGCTTCACGCTCCTCTACCCCAAGCGCGCGGCCGCCCTCGTGGTCACCAACTCGTCCTCGGCGGCGGGGCTCCCGCTCTCGCCCGACAACCTCGTGGTGCGCGCCCAGAGCATCAAGATCACGCTCGAGCAGGGGATGGACGCGATGGCCGAGTTCGCGATGCGGGCCAACCCCAACGTGGCGGGCCGGCTCGCCCTCCACCCCGAGGCCAAGGAGGAGTTCTACGCGGAGTACCGCGCGCTCTCGCCGATCGGCTACGCGAACTCCCTGCGCGCGCTCCTGGCCATGGACCTCATCACGGACCGGCTCCGGCAGATCCGCACGCCCACGCTCCTCCTCGCCGGCGACCAGGACCCGTCGCTCGGCCCCATGCAGGTCATGCAGAAGAAGATCCGCGGCGCCCGGCTCGTCGTGCTCTCCCCGGCCGGTCACTTCGGCAACCGGGACCAGCCCGAGGCCTGGAACCGCGCCGTCCTGGAGTTCCTCGCGCGTGTCGACGCGACCCGCCGCTGACCTGGCCGCGCTCGAGTCGATCCAGCGCCGCGTGCTCTGGCTCGCGACGTGGATGGTCCACCACGCCAACTTCGGCCGCGAGAACCCCGACGGCACCAAGGTGGGCGGCCACCAGGCCAGCTCGTCGTCGATCGTCACGCTGCTGACCGCGCTCTACTTCCACGCGCTCCGGTCGACGGACGTCCTCGCCGTCAAGGCCCACGGCGCGCCGGCCTTCTACGCCTGCCACTACCTGCGCGGCAACCTGGCCGCTGACATGCTGCCCCGCCTGCGCGAGTT
>JACQCN010000098.1 GCA_016201575.1 Candidatus Rokuibacteriota bacterium
CAGATCCAGGCCGATCGCAAGGTGATCGAGGCCTACCTCGGCCGGGAGCGCGCCGTCCATGCTTAGCGTGGAGGGGCTCGAGACCCGGTACGGCAGCGTGACCGCGGTCCGCGGCCTCGCGCTCGAGGTGAGCGAGGGGGAAATCGTGGGCGTGCTCGGACCCAACGGAGCGGGCAAGACGACGACCCTCCTGACGGTGATGGGCCTGCTCAAGCCGTCGGCCGGCCGCGTCCGGTTCCTCGGCCGGGAGATCACCGCGCTGAGCCACGAGCGGGTCGTGGCGGCGGGGATCGGCCTCGTCCCCGAGGGACGCTGGATCCTCAACGAGATGACCGTCCGCGAGAACCTCCTGATGGGCGCCTATCTCCGCCGCGACGGCGACCGCGCCCTCCGGCAGGACCTCGACCGGCTCTTCGAGATCTTCCCGATCCTCCGCCCGCGCCAGGGGCAGCGGGCGGGCACGCTGTCCGGAGGCGAGCAGCAGATGCTGGCGATCGCGCGGACGCTGATGGGCCGCCCCCGGCTCCTGATGCTGGACGAGCCCTCGTGGGGCCTCGCCCCGCTGCTCGTCGAGGAAATCATGCGCGTCCTGCGGCACCTGAACGAGCAGGGGACGACGGTGCTGCTGGTCGAGCAGAACGCCCGTCAGGCGCTGGGGGTGGTCCGCCGCTGCTACGTCGTCGAGCTGGGGCGGGTCGTGTTCAGCGGAACCCCGACCGAGCTGCGCCAGCACTCGCTGCTGACGAAGGCGTACCTGGGCGGCGCCGGGCGCGGCTGATCTCGGCCTGGCAACGATGGCACTTCAGGCGTGTCGTCCGCCCTCTTTGATGTTCCGGATCCCTTGGTCAGTGTAATTGGTGAGACTGATGTAGGTAGCCATCGGTGTCCTCCCTGGAGCCATCGAGACGGTCCACTTGAGGGAACGTCCGCTCAGGGCCGAGCGAGTGGAGGCAAGCAGAATTGCGCCCCGAGTCCGCCGGGTGTCGAGGCGGTCCCTGGAGGCAGCGGGCCTGCCCGAGGGACCACGGGCCCGGGAAGGGTTCTGCTGCTGTGGTCGAGGGCCCGTCGAGTGGAGCCGCCGCGCCGCGGGATGCTATCCTTGCCGTGTCATGCCGCCGGTGAACCTGATCGGTCTTCTGCCGTCCGAGCTGGAGGCGCTCGCCCGCGACCTCGGCACCCCCGCCTACCGGGGCCGCCAGCTCGCGACCTGGCTCTACCGCAAGGGCGTGCTGGACCGCGAGGCGATGACGGACCTGCCCAAGGAGTTCCGGGAGCGCCTGACCGAGGTCGCGACGTTGGCCCTGCCGGCGGTCGAGCGCGTGATCGCCTCGCAGGACGGCAGCCGGAAGCTGATCCTCCGGCTGCATGACGGTGGGCGCATCCACGCCGTGCTGATGCCGGACGAGGACCGGCAGACGCTCTGCCTCTCCACCCAGGTCGGGTGCGGCTTCGCGTGCGCCTTCTGTCACACGGGGACGATGGGCCTCGAGCGCAACCTGACGGCCGACGAGATCGTCGCGCAGCTCCTGATCGCCAACGCCGAGCTTCCCGAGGGGCTGCGGGTGACCCACCTCGTGTTCATGGGGATGGGGGAGCCGCTGGCGAACTACGCCAGCACCGTGAAGGCCATCCGCATCTTCACCGACACCCGGCACGGCTTCGGCTATTCACCCCGGCGGATCACCGTGTCGACCGTGGGCCTCGTGACCGGCATCGAGAAGCTCGCCCGCGAGGACCTCGGGGTGAACCTCGCCATCTCCCTCCACGCCACCACCGACGCGATCCGCGAGCGGCTCATGCCGGTCAACCGGTCGTGGAAGCTCGAGGCCCTGCTCGCCGCGGTGCGGAAGTTCCCGCTGCCGACCCGGCGGCGCGTCTTCTTCGAGTACGTGATGCTCGACCAGGTCAACTCGAGCCTCGAGGACGCCCACCGGCTGGCCCGTCTCCTGCGTGGCGTCCGCGCCAAGGTCAACCTGATCCCGTTCAACGACTGGGAGGGCTCGGAGTTCCGGCGGCCGCCGCTCTCCACGATCCTGGCCTTCCAGTCGGTCCTCCTGAATGCCGGCATCACGACGACCGTGCGCTGGAGCAAGGGGGAGGACATCGGCGCCGCCTGCGGCCAGCTCAGCGAGGTCGCGGAAGTCCGAGCCGCAGCCGGGGGCTCGAGGTGAGCAGCGTCGGCGAGACGCAGTGCGAGCTGCCGCCGAAGGCGAGGCGAGCCGAGGAATTCGAGAAGGGCGAAGCCGCGAGCCCGCGGCGGGCCGAGGTCCGGAGTGATCGAGGCGAGCCGATGAATCCTGGTGCTGCCGGCGAGCGCAAGTGACGGCGCGATGACGCGAGTCGCGTTCGCCACCCTCGGCTGCCGGGTCAACCAGGTCGACACCCGGGAGATCCAGGGGCGGCTCGAGGCGCGCGGCTGCGAGACCGTCCCGTTCGACGCGCCCGCCGACGTCGTCGTGGTCAACACCTGCACGGTGACGAGCCGCGCCGACTTCTCCGACCGCCAGCTCATCCGGCGCGCGATCCGCGCCAACCCGGGCGCGCGCATCGTGGTCACGGGCTGCTGGGCCCAGACCGATCCCACCGCCGTGGCCGCGATCCCGGGAGTCGACCTCGTGGTCGGGGCCGCCGAGCGCCACCGCATCGGGGAGCTGATCGAGGGGCTCGCGAAGGCGCCGCGGCCGCGCCTCGTCGTCGGCGACCTCGCGCAGGGCGTGTCGATGGCGGCAGCGCCGCGCGCCCGCATCGCGACGCGCTCGCGAGCGTTCGTCAAGATCCAGGACGGCTGCCAGCACCGCTGCGCGTTCTGCATCGTCCCTTTCGCCCGCGGCGCGAGCCGGAGCCGCGAGCCCAAGGTCGTCGTCGACCAGGTCCGGGCGCTGGTGGAGGCGGGCCACCCCGAGGTCGTGCTGACCGGCATCGACATGGGGCACTACGGCGCCGACCTGTTCCCGCGGACGACGCTCGCCGCGCTGCTCCGGGACGTGGCGGAGGTGCCCGGCCTCCGCTGGCTCCGCCTCTCGTCGGTGCTGCCGGCCTACTTCACCCCCGAGCTGACCGAGGCCGTCACCTCGCTGCCGGTCGTGGCTCCGCACCTGCACGTTCCGCTGCAGAGCGGGAGCGACGCGGTTCTTCGAAGGATGCGGCGGCCTTACAATATCGCCATTTACACCGCGCTGGTTGAGAAGCTGGCTGAAGCGATTCCGGGGCTTGGGCTGGGCACCGATCTGATCGCGGGCTTCCCGGGCGAAAGCGAGGCCGACTTCGAGGGGACGCTGCGGCTCGTGGAAGTCCTCCCGTTCTCGTACCTCCACGTCTTCGCCTACTCCGACCGCGAGGGGACGGAGGCGGCGCGGCGGGATGGCCACCTGCCGCCGCGCGTGATCGCGGAGCGCAGCCGCCGCCTGCGGGCGCTCGGGCAGGCCAAGAGCCTGGCCTTCCGTCGCCGGATGCTCGCCGCCGCCCGGCAGGTGCTCGTGCTGGCCACGCGCGACCGCGCCACCGGCCGGCTTATCGGCCTCACCGGCAACTACGTCGAGGTCGTCTTCGACGGCCCCGATTCGCTCATGGGGACACTGGCGTGGGTGCGGATCACCGACGTTCATCCGAAACGCACAGAGGGGGAGCGCCTGCCGTGACGACGATCGGGATCATCGGGGGAAGCGGGCTGTACGAGCTGGAGGGCATGACCGACGTGCGCTGGCAGCGGGTGCGGACGCCGTTCGGCGACCCCTCCGACGAGTTCTGCGTGGGCCGGTTCGCCGACCGCCGCGTGGTGTTCCTGCCGCGCCACGGCCGCGGACACCGCGTGATGCCCACGGAGCTGAACGGCCGCGCCAACATCTGGGGCCTGAAGTCGCTCGGAGCGGAGTGGGTGGTGTCGATCTCGGCCGTCGGCAGCATGAAGGAGCACATCCGGCCCCTCGACCTCGTGATCCCCGACCAGTTCTTCGACATGACACGCCGGCGAGCCTCGTCGTTCTTCGGCAACGGCATCGTGGCCCACGTCGGCATGGCGGATCCCGTGTGCCCCGACCTCGCCACCGCGCTCGAGAAGGCGGCCCGGGAGGTGAGCGCCACGGTGCACCGCGGTGGGACGTACATCTGCATCGAGGGCCCGCAGTTCTCGACCAAGGCCGAGTCGCGCATCTACCGGTCCTGGGGCGTCGACGTGATCGGCATGACGAACATGCCCGAGGCCAAGCTCGCCCGCGAGGCCGAGCTGTGCTACGCGACCCTCGCGCTCGCCACGGACTACGACGTCTGGCACGACACGCACGAGGCGGTGACGGTGGAGGCGGTGATCGCCAACCTGCTCAAGAACGTCGTGACCGCCAAGGAGGTGCTGAGGCGGCTGATCCCCGCCGTCGGACCGCCGCGGACGTGCGGCTGCCCCGAGCTGCTGAAGAACGCGATCATCACCAGCCCGAAATCCTTCTCGCCCAAGGCCCGGAAAGACCTCGACCTGCTGATCGGGAAGTACGCGATGTCGGCGCCGGCGCCGGCGGCGCGCCGGGCCCCGAGGCGGCCGGCCCGGACTCGGGGCCGCGGGGGGCGCCGTGGCTGATCTCCTGGTGGTCGGCTCCGTCGCGCTCGACAGCGTCTCGACGCCGTTCGGGAAGGCGCGGGAGGTGCTGGGTGGCTCCGCCACCTACTTCTCGTACGCCGCCAGCTTCTTCACCAACGTCCGGCTCGTGGCCACGGTGGGGGAGGACTTCCCGGCCGAGCACATCGCGCTCCTCAAGGACCGCGGCATCGACACCACCGGGCTCCAGGTGTCCAGGGGCCGGACGTTCCGGTGGGTGGGAGAGTACGGCTACGACCTCAACGAGGCGAAGACCCTCGACACGCAGCTCAACGTCTTCGCCGACTTCAAGCCGATGCTGCCGGGCGCGCTCAAGAAGTCCCCCTTCCTGTTCCTCGCCAACATCGCCCCGGAGCTGCAGCTCGACGTGCTCCGCCAGATGGACCGCCCGCTCCTGGCCGCCCTTGATACGATGAACTTCTGGATCCAGGGCAAGCGGGAGGCGCTGCTGCGGGTGCTGTCGGAGGTCGACGTGCTCCTGATCAACGAGAGCGAGGCCCGCCAGCTCGCCCGGGAGCCGAACCTGATCAAGGCCGCGCGCGCGGTCCTGAAGCTCGGGCCGCGCACGGTGGTGGTGAAGCGGGGAGAGTACGGGGCGGTCATGGTGTCCAACGGCCACTTCTTCTTCGTGCCGGCGTACCCGCTGGAGTCGGTCTTCGACCCCACCGGCGCGGGCGACACCTTCGCCGGCGGGTTCATGGGATACATCGCCGCCCAGGGCGTCGTGGACCAGCCGACCGTGCGGCGGGCGATCGTCTACGGCTCGGTGATGGCCTCGTTCACCGTCGAGGACTTCTCGCTGAACCGGCTGAAGACGCTCCAGCCGGACGAGGTGGAGCGGCGGTACGCGGCGTTCCAGGACCTGGTGCGCTTTGACATCTAACCCGTTATTCCCGAGCGGTCGTCGCGTGTGGCGGGCGGGTCCTGTCGCAGGGCGCAGCCCCCGCGGGGCCGGCTCCGTCACCCACTCGCCCG
>JACQCN010000099.1 GCA_016201575.1 Candidatus Rokuibacteriota bacterium
CGACGTGCTCAACAGCCTCGCGGGCTCCCGCCGGATGATGGCCCACGGCCTGTTCTGGCCCGGCTACCCGGGCTACCTCGACGAGATCGACCGGATGGCCCAGCAGCTCAAGATCGACAGCTGGAAGGGCTACACCGTCGGTGACCCGCTCGCGGGCGGCTCGAAGTACCCGTGGATGATGGACGACCAGAAACTCGCCTACCCGGCCTACGAGAAGTTCCGCAAGCACGGCATCAAAAACGTCTGCGTCCACAAGGGCCTGATGCCGTCCGACTACCAGACGTCCTTCGCCAACTGGCGCTACGCCGCCGTCGACGACCTCGGCAAGGCGGCGCGCGACTTCCCCGACCTGAACTTCATCATCTACCACTCGGCGTTGCGCCCGTTCTTCGACGTGAAAAACACGGCGACCGAGTTCGAGAGGAGCGGCTACATCCCGTGGGTGACGGAGCTGGCGGAGATCCCGAAGAAGTACGGCGTCAGCAACGTCTACGGGGAGATCGGCACGAGCTTCGGCTCCATGGCCATCACCTACCCGCGCCTGGCGGCCGGCATGGTGGCCGCCATGGTCCAGGGCATGGGGGCCGACCACGTGGTGTGGGGCACGGACTCGATCTGGTACGGTTCGCCGCACTGGCAGATCGAGGCGTTCCGGCGGGTCGAGGTGCCGGAGGATCTCCAGAAGAAGTTCGGCCTGCCGCCGCTCGGGCCCGCCACCGGGATGACCAAGCGGATGATCTTCGGCTTCAACTCGGCGCGGCTCTACGACCTCGACCTCAACGCCAAGCTCACAGCCGTGCCGCGGGACTTCCAGGACCGGCTGGCGGCGCTCGAGGCCGAGTACCTGGAGACGCGGCCGCTGGCGGCGCCGCTCGCGGTCGACGACAAGCTCACGGCGCTCAAGGCGGAGCACGAGGAGGACGGGCCGGGACGGAGCAACACCTACCGGGGCTGGATCGGCGCGCCCTTCGCGTAGGCGACTTCTGACCGCCGCGACGGGCGGAGGGAATCACCCCTCCGCCCGTTTCTTTCTTCGGAGGGGACTCCGCCCCCCTTGCGACCCCCCCACCGGATTGCGCCGGCGGAGCCGGCACTCGAAACGGCAGCGGATGGCACGGACGTCGGTACGGATTCGCTCACGGGTGGGGGGCGGCCACGAGCACCGTGGGCCGGTCGGCGCCCGCGCCCTGCGCGAAGGCGACGAGGTCGGCGTGGGTGCAGCGCTCAGCGCCGAAGAACGCCTCGAACCCGCCAGGCACGCGGTCCCCGAGCTCGGAGAACGCGCGCGCGAAGTCCCCGAGCCGCACCTCGCGCACCTCGGCGGGCACCCGACCGGCCCGCGCGAGGCGGCCGTCGACGTACGCGTCCCAGAGCACGCGGTAGCGCTCGGCGAGGCGGCGATCGTGGGCCGGGCCCTCCGGTGACGACGGCAGGCGCGGCGCGTAGCCGAACGCGGGATCGAGCATGTCAGCCACGTGGAGCAGCTCGTGGCGCAGCAGCCGCTCCCATCGCGCGGGCACGCCGAGCGTGGCCGCCCGCACCCGGACGAGGAGCGTCGGGAGCGCGGGCGGCGCGACGAGCAGGTCGGCCGATTCGTCGCGCGCGGCCACGACGCGCGCGACGATGCAGCGGGCGCAGCGTCCGGCGATCTCGGGCCGCTCGGCGAGCGCCTTCGGGAGCCGGCGATCGAGGCGGAGGCGCTCGAACCACGCGCCGTGGAGCGCCGCGAACGCCGCTTCCCGCGCCTCGGGGTCGGGGATCTCGTAGACGCCGTCGCGCTCCGCCTGGAACGCGCGCTCTTCGGGTCGGCCGCCGAGCCCCGCCAGCACCGCGGCCTCGACGAGCGCGCGCTCGTAGTCGACCGCCGGCCCGGTCACTCCGTCGTCGCCTCCACGACGGGACCGCAGCCCATCGGGGCCGCGCCGAGGTCCGGTGACCGGAGACGCAGGAGGTCGGGCCCCGCAGGGACGCCGACGCGCGCGCATTCCGCCGTCACGAAGGCGGCGCCGAGCGCGCCGAGCGCGCCGTGGAAGCCGCCGGGATCCTCGCGGGCGAGCTTGGCCCCGAAGCCCGGCGCCCAGCGGCCGAGGTGGTCGCGGAGGAACACGCGCGCCGCGCGGCGGGTCTCATCGACCATCTCCGCGAGAGGTCGCTCATCTCGCGCGGCGGCTCGAAGAGCGAGTCCTCGCCATACTCGGTCTCGTAGGGCGGCACCTGGCCGCGGGCCGTGTGGCCGAAGAGTCGCCAGTGCGCGTCCGCGAGCGCGGCCGCCGTCGGAACCGGGTCGATGGCGAGGGCCCGCACCCGCGACGCGAGATCGGTTCCCTCGGGGACGTCGAGAGCGGCCGCCGCCTCGGCGAGCGCGGCGGCGCCGTCGGGGGCGGCGAGCCGGGCGATGGTCTCACCCGTCGGCGGCCGGAAGCCGAGGGCAAGGGCTTCCCAGAGGGCGCTCCGGCAGAGCGCGCGCTCGCGGTCGGCACCGATCATCGGCATGCCGCGCGCCCTCTAGATCGAGTTCGCATGACGGGGCGGACGGACGTGGACCGGCTCCTCCACGGTCGTCCGGAACAGCTCGCGGCCGTCCTTGCAGAACGCGATGACGGTATCGTTGTAGAGCGTGACCTTCCGCCCGCGGAGCGCGCCCTCGTACACCTTCGGCCCCTCGAGGACCTTGTAGCCGTAGACGATGCGGTTCGAGCGGCGGAAGATCTGGAGCACCGCCGTCAGCTCGCGGTCCGGGTTCTCGTAGCGCTCGATCGCCTGGTCCACGCCGGGGCCGAACATCTGGCGGAGGTACGGCCGCGGCACCCAGCGCGGCGGGATGTAGTAGCCGTTGGGCTCCGTCCCGAACTGCGGGTAGAGCGGCAGCGCCACCTTGGCCACGTGGACGAGGTAGTAGATCGGGTTCCACCGGTCCTCGGCCCAGGTACCGTCGCGGTTCATCTTCACGAGCCCCTGGAGCCGGATCTGGCCGATGCAGGCCGCCATGCAGCGGGTCTCCGTGGGCAGGCCGCCGCTCTCGGGGTCGCGCCCCTCGACGCGCGGGTAGCAGGCCACGCACTTCTCCGACACCCGCGTGTTGCCGCGGTACATCGACTTCTTGTACGGGCAGGCCTCGACGCACTTCCGGTAGCCGCGGCACTCGCTCTGGTCGATGAGGACGATGCCGTCCTCGGGCCGCTTGTAGATCGCCTTGCGCGGGCAGGCGGCCAGGCACGCGGGGTACGAGCAGTGGTTGCAGATCCGCGCGAGGTAGAAGAACCACGTCTTGTGCTCGGGCAGCGTCTCGCCCGTCCGGTGGAACTCGCCGGGCGCCCCGCGGGTGCCCACGGGATTGTCCTCGTAGATGTTGGGCGAGTTCCACTCCTCGTCGGGCGGCAGGTAGCCGAGCACGCGGGCGCTGTCCGGCGTGAGCATGCGCTCGGCCTCGAAGATCGTGCGCCCCTCGTAGCGGCCGTAGGGCGCCTTCCGGTCACCCGACGGCGCTCCCGTCCAGCCCTGCCCCTCCGGGTTCGCCCGCTCGAGGAGCCCGAGGATCTTCATGTCCCAGAACATCGGGTAGCCGCCGTAGGGCTTGGTCTCGACGTTCGCCCACCACATCTGCTCCTGCCCCTTCGAGAACGTCCAGGTGGACTTGCACGCCATGGTGCAGCTCTGGCAGGCGATGCAGCGGTTGATGTTGAAGACGAACGCGAACTGCCGCTGCGGGTACGCCGCCGGATACGGGTACGCCATCTCGCGGCCGAGGTGCCAGTTGTGGACGCGTGCCATCGCTAGTCTCCAGGCTTCCGGTGAGGGCCCCAGACCGCCACGCACTCTGCCACGATCACCGCCACCGCCTGCTCGCCGAGCGTCTGGAACGCGCGGTGGGCGCCCGCGTAGAACGGCGAGCGGAAGACGCGCAGGATGCGCTCTCCGCTCCATCCCAGCCGGGCGAACTCCTCGGCGAACACGTACGCCATCTCCCGCACCGTGTCGGCCTCGGCGGGGAGCTCCACGCCGACGAGCACGGTCGGATCGGCCGGATCGGGGTCGCCGTAGGGCATCAGTCGTGCTGGTAGAGCTCGCCCGCGAGGTAGCGCTTCGTGAAGTCGCTCTCGTTGTCGGGCGTGTAGCCGGTGGTGGCGGGCTTCCAGACGCCGCGGCCGCCGAGCCCGCCGTCCTCGGCCTTGGTGATCTTCACGAGCGTCTCCTTGGGCACCGTGTTGAGGGCGTGGTTGTCCGCCTCGCCGCCGAAGATGAACCCCATGAAGGCCTTCGCCTTGTGGAAG
>JACQCN010000089.1 GCA_016201575.1 Candidatus Rokuibacteriota bacterium
GCTCCCCCTGACGTTGACTGAGCGGGCGTGAGGAAATGCCTCGCGGGAGCCCGTTGGGGGGTGTCGGGGGGAGCGGCGGTCGCTCCCCCTGACGTTGACTGAGCCGATGTCCGCCGCCGGACGCGCGGACCGCCCGTGGAGCTGATCGTGCGCGCGGACGCGGCCGAGCTGGCCCGGCGGGCCGCCGGGGCGCTGGCCGCGCTGCTCCGGGGCGACGTCACTCCGGCCATCCCGGCGTCGATATTGCAACGCCCTGCGCGCTGCCTCATCCTTGCGGATCGCGATGCTGTCGGGTAGGGTTGGGCGGTGATTCGGCCAGAGCCCCTCGTGGACCGCGGAGGGCGCGCGGCATGATCCGGCGCATCCACCACGTCGGCATCGTCGTGAGCCGCCTCGCCGAGGCCTACGAGTTCTATCGCCGCGCCCTGCGCCTGCCGCTCGTGCGCGAGGCCGAGGTGCCCGACCAGGGCGTCCGGGCCGCGCTCCTGTCCGCCGGCGACAGCGAGATCGAGCTGCTCGAGCCGACGAGCCCGGAGAGCGGCGTCGCCAAATTCCTGGACAAGCGCGGCGAGGGGCTGCACCACGTGTGCTTCGAGGTGGCCGACGTCGGGGCCGCGCTCCGGGACTTCGCGGCGCGGCGGATCGAGCTGATCGACGCGGCGCCTCGGGCCGGTCTCGCCGGCCAGATCGGGTTCCTGCACCCGAGGGCGTGCGCCGGCATCCTCGTCGAGCTGGCGACGCCGGCGGCGGGCGCGCACGCGCCCGAGTCCTGGCTGCGCCTGAAGCGGCTCGTCATCGGCGTGCCCGATCCGCAGCCGACGGCCCAGCTCTTCCAGCGGCTCTTCGACCTGACCGAGCTCGCGACGAACGGGGGCCCGCGAGTGATGCTCGCGGTGGGCCGCGGCGCCCTCCTGATCGTGCCGACGGCGGAGGTCGGGGGGGCGACCGGGATGGTCGCGCTCTCGCTGGTGGCGACGGACTTCCCGGCTCTCACCGCCGCCCTCGACGGCGCGGGTACGCGGCTGCTCAAGGGCACGGGCGAGGTGACGGTTGACCCGGCGTCGAGCCACGGCGTGCACCTGCACATTTCACGCTACGAATGAGCCGGGGGTGCGTGAGTCCCTGCGGAGGATGAGCGAATGCCGGCAGACCTGAAGGGCAAGGTGGCGCTGGTGACCGGAGGCGCGACGGGGATCGGCCTGGGCGCGGCGCTCGCGTTCGCGCGAGCGGGCGCCGACGTGGCGGTGAACTACTCGAAGAACGAGACGGCGGCGGCCAAGGCGGTGAAGGAGCTGCAGGGCCTCGGCCGGCGGGCGATCGCGGTCAAGGCCCACGTGGCGCGGGAGCCCGAGGTCAAGGCCATGATCGACCGGGTCGCCAGGGAGCTGGGCGGCCTCGACATCCTGGTCAACAACGCGGGCTGGACCAGGGCCGTCCAGCCCCACCGGAACCTCGACGCGCTGACCGACGAGGTGCTGGACGGCGTGTGGGCCGTCAACGTGAAGGGCGCGTTTTACTGCGTGCGGGCGGCGGTGCCCCACATGGAGCGGCGCGGCGGGGGAGCGGTCGTGAACATCACCTCCGTCGCCGCCTTCACGGGGCAGGGGTCCTCGATGGCCTACGCGGGGTCCAAGGCCGCGCTCCAGACCATGACGAAGTCGCTGGCCCGCGCGCTGGCGCCCTCGATCCGCGTCAACGCCGTGGCGCCGGGTCTCATCGCCACGGGGTTCGGTGGCTGGACGGAGGCGCAGTGCGAGGCCACGGCCAAGGTCACCCCCACGGGCAAGCTGCCCACCACCGAGGACACCGCCGATGCGATCTTCTACCTGGCGACGTCGCCCGCGATCACGGGGCAGACCATCGTCGTGGACGGCGGGCTGGTGGAGTTGGGGCCGCGGGCTTAAGTCGGAGGGGGCCTCGGCGGCCCCCTCCGATGCCTCCCCCAGAACCGGGTTGCGCCGGCGGAGCCGGCGCTCGAAGCGCGCCTACTCCGACCCGCTTGTGCGCCCCCCCAGGCGCGCGCTCCGGGGTGGCGCCGCGCCCGCGGCTGGGAGCGTGTCGAACCAACCGCCGTTCGAGCGCCGGCTTCGCCGGTGCAACGCGAGGGGGGAGGTTCGGAAGGGGGGCGGAGCCCCCGTCCGAGTTTGCTAAGAGACGTCGGGCGCGGCGGCGATGGCCTCGAGGTCGGCGCGCGTGTAGGAGCCGAGGCTCCGGTAGTTCAACTCCGTGTAGTTGAGGATCCAGCGCATGGCGATCTTGACCGCCTTGCGGTACCGCTCCTCGGCCTCGGCGTAGGCCTTCCGGCCCCGGTCGTCCTTCACGGTGGCCTGCAGGCGCGTCAGGATGTCCTCGACCTCCTCCTGCAGCAGCCGCTTGACCAGCGCGAAGTCGTGGACCGCCGGGTCGTCCGAGGCCCGCACCTTGTGACGGATGCGCTGGGCGATCTGGGCGACGGACATGCGGCCGGTGGCGAGGTCCTCCATCAGCGCGGGATGGACGCCGGGCTTGCCCGCCAGGCTGTCGATCCCCTTGGCGCCCCGGCCGTTCAGCCAGCCCTCGAGGTACTCGATCACCATGCGCACGTTGCGCCGCGTGCCCTCGACCGTGATCGGCCCAGCCGGCACCTCGATCTTCACCGGGTAGTTGTCGGGGTTGGCCATCTCGGGCGTCGGCGTCCAGCCCGACGCGCGCAGGGTCTTGAAGGGCTCTGCGGCGGTCTTCATGTGGAAGATGTGGGCGACCCAGGCGCGGAGGAAGCCCTGCTGGGCCTCCCACTCCTTGTCGGCGCGGATCGCCTCGGCGGCCACCCGGTTCACCTCGGGGTCGGGGCTCGGCAGCGCCGTCGCCATGCCCCCGATGGGCGCCGCGCCGCGCTTGAGGCAGATGGCGACGAGGCGGCGGAAGATGTTGGAGAGGAACGGGGTGGTCTTGATGTCGACCCCGAAGCGGTCGGGCCACACCGACTTGGGGTCGGCCATGACGTACTCGAACATGCTCGCCTTGAGGTCCCAGCGCGCGGCGTTGAGGCCGGCCGCGTACGGGCCGAGCGCGTGGAGCATCTCCTCCATCTGGTACACGCAGGGCAGCGACTCGACGAGGACGATCGTGCGGATCACCGCGCTCCCGAGGAAGGGCAGGAACTCCTGGCTGCGCGCGAAGAGGTCGCGGTAGAGCGCGGCCTCGTCGGCCGCCTCCAGCTTGGGGAGATAGAAGTAGATACCTTGCCCGCGGCCGGCCTGGGCGCGGCCGGCGTAGAACAGCGTGAGCGCGGTGCCCAGGATCGCCGCGGAAACGGCCACGCGGTCCACCGTCACCTCGGGCTCGTCGAGGTGCAGCCCGCGCTCGCGGTGCATGAAGAACGGCAGCTCGCCCTCGGCGATCTTGTACTCCTTGCCCTTCTCCTGGTCGAGGTAGGTGAGCTCGCGGTTGACGGCGGCCAGCCGGTTGTGAGCGGCGCGCACCGTGTCGATCAGGCGGTGACCGGCCGAGTCCTCGTCGTCGTCCAGGTCGCCCTCGGCCCGCTCGCCCTCGGGCCCCGGGTTGAGCGCGTTGATGAACATGCCGGTGATCGAGCAGGGCCCGGAGATCTCGATACCCGGCTTCTCGAGCTCCTCGGGGACCGGCGGCACCTGCCAGGCGCCGGTGTTCGCCTCGCTCACGGGCGGGTGCGTGGGCATGATGCCGTGGTTGAGGGCGCGCGTGAGCACCTCGGCGCGCTTGTTGCGCAGGACGCGGATCCGCGGGGCGAACTCGTCGTGCAGCCGGACCAGGTACTCCGCGAAGGCCGGCGTGAAGAGCGCCTCGGCCCCCTCCACCCGCGCATAGTGCAGTCGCTCCGTCGCCGACCGTCCCGTCGTCGCCATGGTTGGCCGCTCCTTGCGCGATGAGTGCGAAACCCATGTTTTCTCGCACGGCGGGTCGACACTGTCAACTGCCTGTCCCGGAGCGGGCGCCACATTCGACTTGACAGGGCGCGGCCGCTGACGCGTCATTCAGGATGGACCATAAGGAGGCTCGACCATGGCGACCGCGCTGTTCGTGGTGAAGGCGACGATCTCGAAGGAGCAGGAAGCCGCGTTCAACACCTGGTACAACGAGGAGCACTGCCCGCAGGTCCTCCAGTACAAGGGCGCGGTGAGCGCCCGCCGCTACAAGGCGATCCTCGGCGAGGACACGTACCAGTACATGGCCGTCTACGAGTTCCAGGACGAGGACACGCTGCACCGGTTCGTCGACTCCGCCCACATGAAGGAGCTGCGGGCCGACTACGAGCGCCACTTCGCGTCGAGCGAGCGCGGGCGATTCGCCTATGTGCAGGTGTGGCCATAGGGCGCCGGCCAGGACGGCGGGCAGGGGGACGCGTACGGGGCGTGGGCCGGGGCCGGAAGACCCGGCGCGCGCTCGAGCGCGGGGGCACGGGGCCGGCGGCCCGGCTCAACGAGCAGCTCGGGGGCTGGAGCGGCGTGCGGATCACGCCGATGTTCGGCCGCTGGGGCTACTTCGTGGGCGCGCACTTGTTCGCCTGCTTCCCGCTGCGCGTCAAGGAGCACGACCTCTGGGTGCGGCTGACGCCCGCGGACCAGGCCCGGGCCCTCCGGGTCGCCGGCTTCCGACCGCACCGGCGCTTCGCCGCCCGCGGCTGGATCGAGTGCGACGTCGCCTCCCCGGCGGACGTCGCCCGCGCCCTGCCGTGGCTCCGGCGCAGCTACCAGACGGCGCGGGGCCCGGAGTAGCCTCCCTCACTGGACTTCCCCTCGCGTGCGGACCGACTGTTCGAGCGCCGGCTTTGGGCGTGTGAGCCAATCGCGCTCCCCGGCGCCGCGTGTTCGAGCGCCGGCTTGGCCGGCGCAAGCCTTCGGGGGGAGGTGGAAAGGGGGCGGAGCCCCCCTCCGAGAATTACGCCCGCGCGGCCGCCGCCTCGCGGGCCTCGCGCGCGACCCGCGCCTCGATCTGGTCGACGCGCACGAACGGGACGATGAGCCAGCAGAGCGCGGTGAAGGCCGAGCTGATCAGGATCAGGCTCGCGTAGCCCACCGAGCCGTAGAGCCAGCCTCCCACGATCTGCGAGCCCTGGGTGCCCAGGTTGTAGATGGACATCAGGAGCGCGAAGAAGGTGCCCTCCGCCTGCTTCGGGCAGGCCTTGGCGGCGAGATCCAGGAACGCCAGCACGGCGATCATGCCGACGCAGCCGGTGCTGAAGTCGATCACCATCGCCGACAGGTGGCCCGCGTAGCCCAGGTAGGCCGCCGTCGAGACCACGCCCAGCCCGATCGCCAGGTTGAGCAGGCGCCGGAGCGCCACCACCCGCGACAGGCCGCCGTAGGTGAGCGCCCCGACGATCGACCCCGCCGCCGACACCGACAGGAGCATGCCGATGAACTGCTGCGAGAACTTGAGCGTGTCCATCTGGTAGTAGAACAGCGGCGTGCCGAGCGACGGGCTGAACGTGAAGAACAGGATGAAGCCGGCCACCGTCCAGAGGTCGCGCGAGCGGAGCGACCCCCGGATGGCCTGCCAGGTGGCGCGGAACTGGCCCTGCTCGCTCCGCACGCGCGGCTCGCGGATCGCGAAGCAGGCCATCACCAGCGAGATGGTGGGGAACAGGGCGGAGAGGAAGAAGGCCAGGTGCAGCTCGCCGCGCTCGGAGAGGGCCCCGCCCGCCACGCCGACGGCCACCGCCGCGGTGTAGACCGCCGCCCACTGTACGGCCTGGAAGCCGCCGGTGAGCCCGAGCCGCTTGCCGTTCTCGACCATGAGGGCGTCGGTGAGCACGTCCGTGAACGCCAGCCCCAGCCCCATGGCCATGAAGAGCGCGGCGATCAGGACCGGGGTGTAGTCGTGGAGGGCGGCGAGCATGTAGCCCGCCGCGGCGGCCAGCCCCGAGGTGAGCAGGAAGTAGCTCTGCCGCCGCCGGCCGAAGAGCGGCACCGAGTCGGACAGGAGCCCGTAGACCGGCTTGATGAGCCAGGGGACGGTGGTGATCGAGAAGAGCGTGGCGACGTTGGTGGCCGAGTACGCGAACCGCTCCTTGAGGGTGTAGGTGATGGCCTGCTGGGGCAGGCTCCACATCCCCTGGGCGAAGTAGACGACGGCGAAAATGAGCGCCAGCCGCCGCGCCTCGACGCTCTTGAAGGGCGCCAGCGCCCGGTCCAGCGCTCGCCGCCGCGTCATTCCTCGACCTCCACGGGCTTGGGTTCTTCCGACGGCGGGCTTACTATACGCTTCACCCGGAGTCGAGCCCACGCCGAATCGGAGCGACCGATCGATGAACTCCGTGTGCCCGCACGACTGCCCCTCGGCCTGCAGCCTCGTGGTGACCGTGACGGACGGCCACGTCGCGGCGGTGGCCGGCGACCCGGATCATCCGTTCACCGCCGGCGTCATCTGCGGCAAGGTCCACGAGTACGCCGAGCGCGTCCACTCCCCGCTGCGGGTGCGGACGCCGCTGCGTCGCACGGGCCCGAAGGGGAGCGGGGAGTTCGCCCGGATCTCCTGGGACGAGGCGATCGCCGAGATCGTCCGCCGCTGGCGCGGGATCATCGCCGAGGACGGCGCCGAGGCGATCCTGCCGTTCTCGTACGCGGGGACGATGGGGCGCATCCAGTACCACGCCGGTCACCCGTTCTTCCACGCCCTCGGCGCGAGCCGGCTCGACCGGACGATCTGCGTGTCGACCGCCTACGCGGGCTGGCGCGGCACGCTCGGCGCCGTGACGGGGAGCGACTCCGAGCAGATGGTCGGCGCCGACCTGATCCTGCTGTGGGGCGTCAACGCGGCCTACACCACGATCAACGTGATGACGCTGGTGAAGCGGGCGCGGGACCGCGGCGCCCGCGTCGTCTGCCTCGACCCCTACCGGACGCGCACGGCCAGGCAGGCCGACGAGCACCTGATGGTCCGCCCGGGCACCGACGGCGCGCTCGCCCTCGCCGTGATGCACGTGCTGATCGATGAGGGGCGGGTCGACCGCGCGTACGTCGACCGCGCCACCGTCGGCTACGACCGGCTCGCCGAGCACGTGCGGCCGTACTCCCCGGCGGCAGTGGCCTCGATCGTGGGGCTTCCCGCCGAGACGATCACGCGCTTCGCCCGGCTCTACGGCTCGACGAAGAAGAGCTTCATCCGCGCGGGCATCGGCCTGTCGCGACACGACAACGGCGGCATGACCTGCCGGGCCATCGCCTGCCTGCCCGCGCTCACCGGGGCCTACGCCGACGCCAACGGCGGCGCGCTCCTGTCGTCGACCGACGCGTTCGGGCTCGACCTCGCCGTCCTCGAGCGCCCCGACCTGATGCCGCGGCCCGCGCCCCGGCTCATCAACATGATCAAGCTCGGACGCGCGCTGACCGACGCGCGCCTGGCGCCGCCGATCCGCTCGCTCTACGTCTACAACTCGAACCCGGCCGCGGTGTGCCCCAACCAGGAGCTGGTGCTGCGGGGGCTCGCGCGGGAGGACCTGTTCACCGTCGTGCACGAGCAGGTGATGACCGACACCGCCCTGCACGCGGACCTCGTGCTCCCCGCCACGACCTCGATGGAGCACATGGACCTGTACAAGTCCTTCGGTCACCTCTACGTCCAGCTCGCCGAGCCCGTGATCCCGCGCGTCGGCGAGGCGAAGCCGAACTGGGAGGTCTTCGGCCGGCTGGCCCGGGCCATGGGGCTGACCGACCCGCACTTCTCCAAGAGCGAGGAGCAGCTGATCCGCGAGCTGCTGGCGTCCGGGGACGAGAGCGTGAAGGGGATCACCCTCGAGCGGCTCCGGGAGGAGCGCTCGATCCGGCTCAACCTGCCGCGGCCCTACCTGCCGTTCGCGAACGGGGCGCCGACGCCCTCCGGCAAGGTGGAGTTCTACTCCGGCACCTTCGAGGCTCTCGGGCTGCCGCCGCTCCCCGCCTACGCGCCGCTCGTCGAGGGGCCCGAGAACGCCGAGCTCAGCCGCCGCTATTCGCTGCAGTGCATCGTGCCCCCGAACCGCTTCTTCCTGAACTCGTCGTTCAGCCAGTCGGAGCTGCTGCGGGCGCGCCAGAAGCGGCCCACGGTCCTGGTGGCGCCGGCCGACGCCGGCGCGCGCGGGATCCGCAGCGGCGACCGCGTGCGGGTCTACAACGACCGGGGCGCCGCCGTCTTCACGGCCGAGGTCACCGACGACACGCGGGCGGGCGTGGCGGTGATCGAGGGGATCTGGTGGCACCGCTTCCAGGCGGGCGGGCGCGGCGTCAACGTCCTGACCAGCGACCGCGTGACCGACCTCGGCGGCGGGCCCGCGCTGCACTCGAACCTGGTCGAGATCGAGCCCGCCTGACCCGGGCGGCCCGCCCCGCGATCTCCCGCCTCGTGCCTCCGAACTTTCCCCGACACGGTCAACGACGCCCTCCGGCGCACGGAGTTCATGCCCTTCGCCCCCGTGGTGATGGCGGAGCACGCCGGCCGGTGCTTCACGGGGACGGAGGGGGCGGAGGACGCGGCCCGGTTCATGACGATCACCTTCGACTGCACGGAGTGGATGGCCAAGACCAGGAACCCGAGCCCGATCGAGCGCAACGTCGATCGGTCCCGGATCGACGCTTACCTGGAGCGGCACGGCCGGGTGGAGCGGTAGGCCGGCCCCTACAGACTCGTCTCGGCGCCGGTGGGCTCGAGCGCGGGCTCGCCGAGGGGCGCTGCCGCCGCCTTGGCGGACGGCTGGCTCCAGCGCAGCATCACGGGCAGGACGATGAGCGAGGCGGTGAGCGTGGAGATCATCCCGAGCGTCAGCAGCAGGCCGAGGCCGAAGATGCCGCGGTGGTCGGCGATCATGAGGCTGCCGAAGCCCACGATGGTCGTGAGGCCGTTGACGAGGACAGCCATCACGGTGCTCCGGGCGATCAGCGGGCCGCCGTGCTCGCGCCCCTCGAGGTAGCGCAGCACCACGTTCAGGCCGAACTCGGCGCCGGCGCCGATGATCAGCGGCAGCCCGAACACGTTGCCGAGGTTGAAGGGCAGGTGGAAGACGTACATGAGCCCCACCGTCCACAGCGTGCCCAGCCCGAGCGGCAGCATCGCCAGCGCGGTCTCGCGGAGGTGGCGGATCAGGAGGAAGGAGAGCAGGCCCACCAGGATGAACGCGTACAGCGTGCCCTGCTTGTAGGCCTTCTCCATGTACCGGATGGCCTCGAAGGTGATGATCGGCGTGCCCGTCACCTCGGGGTCGATGCTCCGGAGCTCGGCGACGAAGCGCTCGGCGCCCGCGCGGTCCCAGATGTCCACCTTCGGGTGGATCTGCATGAGGAACTGCCCGCTCCGGCCGATGAACTTCCGCCGCAGCTCGGGCGGGACGTCGGTGAGGGTGACCGGCCGCGGGCGCAGGTTCCGCTGCAGGCTGTGGAAGTCCCCGGTGAAGTCCCGGTAGACCTGGTCCTGGAGCAGGGCCACCGCCGGCTCCGACACCTCGCGGTCCGTGCCCTGGAGCTTCTGGATGAGCGCGGCGGCCTGGTCGCGCACCTCGACGACCTGGTCGCGGTCCTTCCCGGCCGGTGCCTCGGCGGCGGCGATGTCCAGGCGGCGCTTGAGCGTCGCCAGCGCCGACAGGAGCTGGTCGATGTCGACGGGCTCGGGGGCGGCCACGCGCAGCGGCGCCACGATCGGCGCGATGTCCTTGATGAGCTTCTGCTTCTCCGCCTGGTCGGAGGGGATCAGCAGGAGCGTCGAGTCCACCTCCGAGACCGAGTCGAGCTTCTCGAAGGCCGCCGTCCGGCGCCGCAGCTCGTCCAGCGAGCGGGCGCTGGCGAGCCCGGAGAACCCGGAGCGCCCGGTGGCCAGCACCTTCTTCTCCCAGACCACGGACTCGGTCCCGAGCGCCTGCAGGTTGAGCAGGTTGTAGTCGAAGTAGACGTTGGGCAGCGCGATGAGCGAGAGCACGGTGACGGCGAGGGCCGCCGTCATCACCGTCTTCGGGTAGCGCGCGAGGCGCTCGATGAAGGGCGCCCGGATCCGCTCGAGCTGGATGGCCCGCGGCACCGGGTCGCGCGGCCGCCGGCGGTGCCGCCGGTCGAAGAGCAGGATGAGCGCGGGGAAGAGCGTCATCATCGAGACCCACGACAGCAGGATCGCCGTGCCCGCGATGAACCCCAGCTCCTGGATCCCCCGGAAGTCGGTGGCCATGAGCACGTAGAAGGTGCCGGCGGCGGTCAGGGCCCCGATCAGCATGCCCGGGCCGCTGCGCGTCGCCGTCATCTCCAGCGCCTCCCGCAGGCCCCGGCCCAGGAACAGCTCCTCGTCGTGGCGGAACAGGAAGTAGATCCCGTAGTCGATGCCGATGCCGATCACGATCGAGATGAACATCACCGAGAAGATCGACAGGTGGCCGACGGCCAGGGTGATGACGCCCATCGACCAGCAGAGGCTGACGGCCAGGGTGACGAGCATCAGGATCGGCATGCCCACGCGCAGGAAGGCCAGCAGCAGCAAGCCGAGGGTGAGGGCGAAGGCCAGGATGGTCGCGCGCTCGCTGTCGCGGAAGGCCGCCACCATCTCGTCGTTGGAGAGGGCGGGCGCGCCCGTCACGCCGACCTCGACCTCGGGGAACTCGGCCCGCAGCGTCGCCACCGTGCCGCGGAGGGCCTCGATGGCGTCGCGGTCGCCGGTGAAGCTGCCCTTCTTGCTGGTCGCTTCCACCAGGACGAAGAGCGGCCGCTGGTCGTCGGACAGGGCCGTCGCCGAGCCCCACGTCGAAGAAGCTCGTGACGAAGGCCCCGCCGATCTGGGCGTTGGCGTTGGCGACGAGCTGGTCCAGGGTGGGGCGGGCCGCGAACGACTCCATGAAGTCCTGGTAGTCGAAGATCTTCCCGCGGATGTCCCGGAGCTTGTCGAGCGACAGGTAGAGGAGCCCGCGGCCCTCGAAGCGCTTGGGGTCGATGCGGTAGGTGATCCGCTTGAACTTCCCCGGGTACTTGCGCAGCTCGCGGACGAAGCGGCTCGCGTAGGCCTTGGACA
The DNA here is from genome assembly GCA_016201575.1 of Candidatus Rokuibacteriota bacterium. Taxonomy (GTDB): domain Bacteria; phylum Methylomirabilota; class Methylomirabilia; order Rokubacteriales; family CSP1-6; genus AR9. The sequence continues at coordinate 10,975 of JACQCN010000089.1, forward strand.
CCGCCAGGTTCCGGCTCTCGACGACGACGGCGATCTCGTCCAGGTCGCCGAAGTCGTCCAGGTACTCCTGGTAGCGCTGCACGTAGGCCTGACCCGGCGGCAGGAGGTCGCGCCCCTGGGTCATGAAGGTGAGGGTCTGGAGCGAGTACACCACGCCGGCGACGGCGCCGAGCAGCCCGAGGACGACGGTGAGGACCGGGCGCGCGCAGGCGACCCGCACCAGCCGCCGCAACGCGCGGCCGGTTCGCGACGCGAGATTCATCCGAGGTGGCTCGATCTATTCCTCGCCGGCGATGAAACGCTCGAGCCGCTCCCGGGCATCGGTGTCCGACCACTGCTCGGGAGGGGACTTCATGAGGTACGCCGACGGCGCCAGGAGCGTGCCCTTGAGCCCGCGATCGAGGGCGATCTTGCCGCACCGGATGGCGTCGATCACCACGCCCGCCGAGTTCGGGGAGTCCCACACCTCGAGCTTCAGCTCGATCGTGATGGGCTGGTCGCCGAAGCCGCGGCCCTCGAGCCGGATGTGGGCCCACTTCCGGTCCTCGAGCCAGGGCACGTAGTCGCTCGGCCCGATGTGCACGTTGCCGGCGTCGAGCTCGTGCGCGAGCTGGGAGCGCACGGCGTCGGTCTTGGAGACCTTCTTGGAGGCCAGGCGCTCCCGCTCCAGCATGTTGTAGAAGTCGGTATTGCCGCCGACGTTGAGCTGGCTCGTCCGCTCGAGGCGGACGCCCCGGTCCATGAAGAGGCGGGTGAGGACCCGGTGCACGATGGTGGCGCCCACCTGGGACTTCACGTCGTCGCCGATGATGGGCAGCCCGCGATCCTCGAACCGCCGCCGCCAGTAATCCTCGCGCGCGATGAACACCGGGATGCAGTTGACGAACCCGCAGCCCGCGTCCAGAACCTGCTCGACATACCACTTGGTCGCCATCTCGCTGCCCACGGGGAGGAAGTTCACCACCACGTGGGTGCCGGTGTCGCGGAGGATCCCCGCGATGTCGGCCGTCGAGCCCGGCGCCTTGGGGATGATCTGGGAGAGGTAGTGGCCGAGCCCGTCGTGGGTCATGCCCCGGTGCACGGGCACGTCGAGGCGGGGGACGTCCGCGAAGCGCACCGTGTTGTTGGGCGGCGCGAAGATCGCCTCCGAGAGGTCCCGGCCGACCTTGCGCTCGTCGATGTCGAAGGCGGCGGAGAACTCGATGTCGCCGACGTGGTAGTCGCCGACGCGGGCGTGCATCAGGCCCGGGATGAACTGCGACTCGGGCGCGTCGCGGTAGTACGTCACGCCTTGCACGAGCGCGGACGCACAGTTCCCCGCTCCGATGATGGCCACGCGAACAACGGACGCCACGGTGAGCCTCCTTTGCGAACGTTCCCGTCAGTGTAGCACGGGCCCTCGGCGGGCCCGCCGCTCGGCCCACTGGCCCGTCGGAATTACCGCCGGTCGATCACCGCCTTGGGCTTCGAGCGCCGGCTTCGCCGGCGCAACCGTCCCGGCGAGGTTCGGACTGGGCGCGCAGTTCCCTCCGATTTCGCCAGGGGCGCGTCGGCGTCACCTCCGTTCGAGCGCCGGCTCCGCCGGCTTCACTCGATCTGGGAGAGGTTTCGGAGGGGGCCGTCGAGGCCCCCTCCGATTGTCTCTATTGCTCGGAGTAGAAGATGAGGACCGCCGACATCGCGAGCAGGAACATCGGCCACAGCAGGTGCAGCTTCGACCCCGGCTCCGCGCGCCGCGAGAAGAGCAGCCCGACGCCGGCGGCGAGGCCGGTCAGGCCCAT
>JACQCN010000090.1 GCA_016201575.1 Candidatus Rokuibacteriota bacterium
CCAACACCAAGGTCACCGTTATCAACAACGGGTCGCTGCGCCTGGAAGGGGAGTTCACGATCTGCGACGCCGCCAGCCTGGAATTCGGGTTGGCGGGCCGGACCACGATCTCGCTCTGCCGATGCGGCCAGTCCCAGAACAAGCCATTCTGCGACGGCAGCCACAACCGGACGGGCTTTCAGTCGGCGGTGGAGGCGCGCGAGTTGCCGCCTCCCAAGAAGTAGGGGCGACGCGCCCTTCGCATGGCCGACTCGAACGCCGACCGCGCACTCGAGGCGCTCGCCACGGAGGAGCGCCGCTTTCCGCCCGCCGCGACGTTCACGGCGCAGGCGAACACCCGGGACCGCTCGCTCTACGAGCACGCCGAGCGCGACTTCGAGGGCTTCTGGGCGGAGCAGGCGCGGACGCTCGACTGGCGGAAGCCCTTCGGGAAGGTTCTCGAGTGGGAGGCGCCGTACGCGAAGTGGTTCGCCGACGGCGAGCTGAACGTCGCCGAGAACTGCCTCGACCGCCACGTCCGGGCGGGCCGGGGCGCCCGGGTCGCCTACCACTGGGAGGGCGAGCCGGGCGACGCGCGGACGGTGACCTACGCCGACCTCCTGGCCCTGACCAACCGCTGCGCGAACGCGCTCGGGGAGCTCGGCGTCCGGACCGGGGACCGCGTCGCGATCTACATGCCGATGATCCCCGAGCTCCCGGCGGCCATGCTCGCCTGCGCGCGGATCGGCGCGCCGTTCACGGTCGTCTTCGCCGGATTCTCGGCCGAGGCGCTCTCCGGACGCATCGAGGACGCCGAGGCGAAGGTCCTCATCACCGCCGACGGCGGCTACCGCAAGGGCGGCGTCGTCCCGCTCAAGAAGAACGCCGACGACGCGGTGGCGCGGACGACGACGATCGAGCACGTGCTCGTCGTGCGGCGCACGACGCAGGAGGTGCCCTGGACCGCCGGCCGCGACGTGTGGTGGCACGAGCTCGTGGAGCGGCAGAGCCCCGAGTGCGCCGCGGTGTCGCTCCCGGCCGAGCACATGCTCTACCTCCTCTACACCTCCGGCACGACCGCCAAGCCGAAGGGCATCGTGCACACCACGGGCGGCTACCTCACCGGCGTCTCGGCCACTCACCGCTACGTCTTCGACATCAAGGACGACGACGTGTTCTGGTGCGCCGCGGACATCGGCTGGGTCACCGGCCATTCGTACATCGTCTTCGGCCCGCTCGCGAACGGGACGACGAGCGTCATGTACGAGGGCACGCCCGACTTCCCCGACAAGGACCGCTGGTGGCAGGTCATCGAGAAGTATCGGGTGACCGTCCTCTACTGCGCGCCCACCGCGATCCGCACGTTCATGAAGTGGGGCGACGGGTACGTGCGGAAGCACGATCTGCGCAGCCTCCGGCTCCTCGGCTCGGTCGGCGAGCCGATCAACCCCGAGGCCTGGCTCTGGTACCAGGAGACGATCGGCGGCGGGCGCTGCCCGATCGTCGACACCTGGTGGATGACCGAGACCGGGATGATCCTCATCACGCCGCTCCCGGGCGTGGTCACCACGAAGCCGGGGAGCGCGACGTTCCCCTTCCCGGGAGTGAAGGCCGACGTCGTGGACGACGCGGGGCGGAGCGTGCCGCCGGGCGGCGCCGGGTACCTCGTGCTCGAGCGGCCGTGGCCCGCGATGCTCCGCGGCATCTACAAGGACGACCGGCGGTACCGCGAGACCTACTGGAGCCGCTTCCCGGGCCGTTACTTCGCCGGGGACGGCGCGAAGCGCGACGCCGAGGGGTACCTCTGGCTTATGGGCCGCGTCGACGACGTCATGAAGATCTCCGGGCACCGCATCTCGACGACGGAGGTGGAGTCGGCGCTCGTCTCGCACCCGAAGGTCGCGGAAGCGGCGGTGATCGGCCGCGAGGACCCGGTGACCGGGCAGGCGATCTTCGCCTTCGTGACGCTCCGGTCCGGGAACGAGAGCTCCGACGCGCTCTCCGTAGAGCTCCGCGAGCACGTCGTGAAGGGGATCGGCGCGATCGCCCGTCCCAAGACGATCATGTTCTCTCCCGACCTGCCGAAGACCCGCTCGGGGAAGATCATGCGCCGGCTGCTCCGCGACATCGCGAACGGCGTGCCGCTCGGCGACACGACCACGCTCGCCGACGCCTCGGTCGTCGAGACGATCCGGACCGCGACCGGCGCCGAGGACTGAGCCGAGCGCCGATGGGCGCCGCCGCTAGAGGAGCCGGAGGAGCGCCACGCTCGCGACGCCGGCGAGGACGCCGGCGAGGAGGTTGCGGCGCCAGCGGGCGACCGCGACCGCTACGAGCGCGCCCACGGGCTCGGCGCCCAGGGTGGGCGCTCCATTCGGGAGCACGATCGCCGGACCGGTGAGCGCGGCGATGATCGCGATCGGGAGCGCGTCGAGGTAGCGCCGGAGCGCGACCGGCGCGGGGCGGCGCACGCTGACGACGAGGGGCGCGAGCCGCAGGAGGTAGGTGACGAGGCCGGCGCCGGCGATCGCGAGCCACACCGTCATCGGCGGTCACCCCGCGGGAGCGCGAAGATCG
>JACQCN010000091.1 GCA_016201575.1 Candidatus Rokuibacteriota bacterium
CCGGCCATCGTCCGCGCCGATTTCTTCACGTCCTGTCTCTCAATGTCGGGGGGAGCGAGCGCCGCTCCTCCCCGACGCCCCCCACCGGCCATCGTCGGCGCCGATTTCTTCACGTCCTCTCAGCCCATGTACCGCGCGTAGTAGAAGAGCGCGGGCGTGTTGAGCAGCAGACTGTCCAGGCGGTCGAGCAGGCCGCCGTGCCCGGGGATCACCCCGCCGGTGTCCTTCGTGTGCGCGCTGCGCTTCAGCACCGACTCCGCCAGGTCGCCGAACTGGCCGAGCACGCCGAGCAGCAGCCCGGCGGCGAGCCCCAGACCCACCGCGCGCCCGGGGAACAGCAGCCCGAACGCCAGCCCCCCGACGGCGACGGACACGATCGCCTGGGCGACCGCTCCCTCGATCGTCTTGGCGGGGCTGATCACCGGCGCCAGCTTGTGCCGGCCCATCCGCGAGCCGACCAGGTACGCCGCCGTCTCCCCGAGCCAGGTGACCGCCAGCAGGAACACGATCCACGCCGGCCCCTGTGGCAGGCGCCGGAGCCAGATCGCGTAGCCGAGCAGCCAGTTCACGTAGCACACTCCGAGCAGGGTCAGGGCGGCGGGGCCCCATGCCGGTGGGCGGCCGGTGACCACCGGCACCGTCAGCAGGCCCACCACGACGACGGTGAGGACGACGGGCATCGCCCAGTCAGCGAGGAAGCTCGCGGTCACCGCCGAGCCCGCCATGAGCCCGATCCAGGGGTGCACCGCCTCGCCGTCGCGCTCGAACATCCGCGTGAACTCCCACTGGGCGCCGGCGCTCAAGAGGAGCACGAGGAGGTAGAACAGCTCCGCCGCCGCCCCGTACAGCAACCACAGGAACGTCGGGATGAAGACGACGGCGCTGATGAGTCGCCGGGCCGGCGCCGCCGGGAGCACGCGGGGCCACCTCACACCCCACCGAACCGGCGATCGCGGCGCTGGTACTCCGCGATCGCGCGATAGAGATCGTGCGGGCCGAAGTCCGGCCACAAGACGGGCGTCACCCACAGCTCGGTGTACGCGATCTGCCACAGGAGGAAGTTCGAGATCCGCATCTCGCCGCTCGTGCGGATCAGCAGGTCCGGGTCCGGGGCGCCGGCGGTGTAGAGCGACGTGGAGATGAGGTGCTCGTCGATCTCGTCGGGCCGGAGCTTGCCCGCCTGCACCTGCCGGGCCAGCTCGCGAAAGGCGTCGACCAGCTCGTCGCGGCCCCCGTAGTTGAAGGCCATGAAGAGCGTCATTCCCGTGTTGCCGGCGGTCTCGTACATCACGTGGTCGATCCCGCGCTTGACCGTGTGCGGCACGCCGTCGGCGCGGCCGATGACCTGCAGCCGGATGTTCCGCGCCATCAGCTCGGGCAGCTCCTGGTGGATCGACCGCTCGAGGAGGGTCATGAGCATGGATACCTCCTCGCCCGGGCGGCTCCAGTTCTCCGACGAGAACGCGTACAGCGTGAGGTACCGGATGCCGAGGGCGTCGACGGCGCGCACGACGGTCCGGGCCGACTTGACGCCCTCGCTGTGGCCCGCCACCCGCGGCAACCCCCGCTGCGTGGCCCAGCGGCCGTTGCCGTCCATGATCACCGCCAGGTGCTGCGGCCGCGGCTGCGAGCGGACGAGCTCGAGCAGCTCGGTCTCGCCGAGCGCGACGTGGCCGGGCTTCAGCGGCATGGCCCCTTCATTGTAGTAGAACGCGGCGTCAGAACGAGAGAATCTCCTGCTCCTTCTTCTTCAACACCTCGTCGACCTTGGCGATGTACTTGTCGGTGGTCTTCTGGATCTGGTCGTGACCTCGCCGCTCGTCGTCCTCGGACACGTGCTGCTCCTTGGCGAGGGCCTTGAGCTTCTCGTTGGTCTCCCGCCGGGTGTTGCGGATGGCCACGCGGGCGTCCTCGGCGATCTTCCCCACGCTCTTGGCCAGCTGCTTGCGCCGCTCTTCCGTGAGCGTCGGCATGGTGAGCCGGACGACCTTCCCGTCGTTGTTGGGCGTGAGCCCGAGGTCGGAGGCGATGAGGGCCTTCTCGATGGCCTTGAGCTGGGAGGCGTCCCACGGCTGGAGGAGCAGGGTGCGGGCGTCGGGGACGGTCACCGACGCCATCTGGTTGATGGGCGTGGGCGTGTTGTAGTAGTCGACGCGGATGCCCTCCAGCAGCGCCGCGCTCGCCCGCCCCGTCCGCACCGCGGCCAGCTCCCGCTGGAGCGACTCGATGACGGCGTTCATCCGCGTCTCGGTGTCCTTGATCAGGTTCTGCATCGGCGGTGACATCGTGGTTTACCCCCTCGACCCGACCTCGCCCGACACGAGTGAGCCCAGCGGCTCTCCGAGCACGATGCGGCGGATGTTGCCGACGACGGTCAGGTCGAACACGACGATCGGCAGCTTGTTCTCCATGCAGAGCGAGATGGCCGTCGTGTCCATGACTTGCAGCCCGCGGTTGAGCACCTCGACGTAGCTGACCTTGGCCAGGCGCTCGGCGGAGGCGTGCTTCTTGGGATCGGCCGAGTAGATCCCGTCCACCTTGGTCGCCTTCATGATCACGTCGGCGCCGATCTCCACCGCGCGGAGGGCGCCGGCGGTGTCCGTGGTGAAGAAGGGGTTGCCCGTCCCCGCCGCGAAGATGACGATCCGTCCCTTCTCCAGGTGCCGGATGGCGCGGCGGCGGATGTAGGGCTCCGCCACCGCGCGCATCTCGATCGCGGACAGGACGCGGGTCTGCAGGCCCGCCTTCTCCAGCGCGTCCTGCAGGGCGAGGGCGTTGATGAC